>NZ_JBAKAZ010000001.1:0-124880 GCF_038155185.1 Psychromonas aquatilis | reverse complement strand
GATAGTGGATATTATTATCCAGAATTAAAGTGTCCGGTTCAATTAGACCAGAATAAACCGATAGGGAATACAATTAGAACAAAGTGAATAATTTAATTGGGATTATTACTATACAACTTGTTTTATAGTAATTTTCTCTTACCATTTAACTTGTTAGGGTAAGAGATCCCTTGTCTTGCATTGGAACTTGACCTTTATTTCTTCAATTTTTTTTTTAAAGATTTTAAGAAATACCAAAATATTTTTTTTCAAAAACCCCCTCTTTGATTTCAATTTTTATTTTGTTTTTAACCTATTTATTACCATTTTCTTTAATTATGTTAATACCCTTTCTTGCAAGTAATTTAATATATGTTTTATTGAATAATATATAACATCTTTTATATATATTATTTGATTGAAAGATATGATGATTTGGCTAACGCCTTTTCTGGAAAAGATTTAAAACCTCTTGCAATTATCTAACCGCGAATAAATTAAAAAAGGAGTTTGGTTTACAAGACAAGGAGTGTTTATGAATAAGGTTATTGTATGTTTACTTTTATTGTTTTCTATTAATGTTTCAGCAGTAGAAGAAGCAGTAGAGTGTAGAGACGCAAAAGAGATAGCAACAAAGATTGGTAATTTTAATGAAGCAGATATCGACAATACAACATCATTAAGAGTTTGTGATAGTTTGTTATTGCCGGAAGATAGTTTATTAATTTCTAATTTAAGACATCTGGCAACAGAAGAAGATGTTTTAGAAAGGTCAGATATGATTGAAAGAATGGGAGGCGATCCGGTTAAGATTTCAAGTTATATGGACGAACGATCTATACTTCTACAATGGTTAATAGATTTTTCTCAATTCGCTGCACCACTTGGATTATTATTTATTCTTTTAATAACAGTCGCAGTTAATAAACACCCTGCTCTTTTACCCCAGTCTCTTATATCAATTCTAAAAGTAGTTTTCTTCTTATTGTTCTTTATTTCTATTCATAAAGTTTACACAGTGGCAATGATCCAATATATAGGTCAAGAGAGAGCCTTAATGTTTAATCAGGCAGATCATAAATCACTTGATGAAGTAAGAAATACAGACTTATCTAAACTTGCTCCTGCTGTAAATAGAAATAGCACAGACCTTGCAAGTTATATTCACTATATAGAGTTTGTAAACAAAGCAACTGAACTGCAAAGAAAGAAACTTTCTGGTGTTGATATGGAATTAGAAGTTCCTTGGGGGCTTGATATATCGAACCCAACCTTTCAAGAATTTTTAGATTATCAAAGTGTTTGCTCTTCAACAGACTATGTTGAAATCGACAGAGAGTTAAACGCTCATTTATTAAACTTTAATTATACTCACCTGGCAAACGAGGCAATTTTTTACTCGGGAAGCGACAACACTTCTTTGTATAGTTGTAATGAAAAATATTATGGAAAGCCTGTGGAACTTGGTCGTGTAATAAACAATACACCGACTTTAATTAAAAGATTTTTTATGAATAATTTCTCTGAAAATATGGCAAATGATTTAACGTTTTTCGAAGAAGTAAAGGCATCGATGGATAAGCTTTCTGGGACACTTTCTTTGGAAATGGAAGAGGCAGAGAGAGTAGCAGGATTATCAAGAGAAGATATATACACACTACTGGAACTTGCTGAAAATGCACAGAGAGAAGCGAGAGAGCAAAACATTTCAGTGTATGACACTAATAGTTATATGGTGTTAGAAAAATCTCACTATGAAAATATGGGATCATTGTTTGATTATAAAAAAATTGAGGGATTGAATACGGTCTCTAACATTGCTTATCAAGCAATCAAACTTAATCATTACAACTTCTCTGATTTGTTTGGGACAAGTTTAAATAAAGATCCAATATTGAGTGATAAGAAAGATATTGGATATCACTTTGCACAACCATACATTCAACAAACATCAGCTTATCAAGCAGAATTACATTGTATGATTAATGATGGTGAGAACTATGAAATAAGACAACAATTTGCATTGGATTACAACAATACTCCACGCGATAGTAAATCAAAATACGCACCTCATTTCGGTGGCGAAAATGAACCATACTGTTTTAGATTTAATGAAGACGGGACGATTACAGCAGGAGGTGATCCATCTAATAAAAAAGAATTTACTCTTATGATTAAAGACAGAGTGTTAGCATTCGATTTATATCAAACAGCAAGAATTAGAGCAGGAATAAATCATATACTTGAAAATGATGAATTAGATAATCAACTTATATTAGATGCAATCAACAAAATAACTCCTGATATGTATGGTGCTTTAAACAGTTATTCAAACCTATCTCAAATCAAGCAGCAATTGATAGGTTCTTTAAGCACATTAGGAGACGCTTACGATTTTATCTATTCATTAACATTCGACACCTCAATCCCTCAAACTTATTATAACTATTTGAGAATGGGTGAAGAGAACAAGCAAGATAATGTAAATACTTCAAAAGCATTGCCACGTTATGATTTAACAGAGTATTTATCTCATTCTTTTCTTGAATTAAATAACAATCAAATAAAAGAAATTGAAAACGAAGAAAACAGCCTTGCAAAAATGGCTCGTTTAACCTGCCCTGTTATTGATGAAAATGGTAAGTGTATTGCAAGTCTTTATGAGTTATTGAGCACATCAAATGAAATGATGTTGACACAAGCGAAGTCGTTAGCAGCAATTCATTTCGGTAGCTCTTTTGCTTCTGGCGCTTGCTCTGCATTTGATAAATCTGTTGATAGCACGGTTGGTGCAGTTGTAGGAAAAGCTAAATTATTTACTCCGGTTGGAGCTGGTTGTGTAATAGCACAAGTTGGTAATGCAGTGAGCGAAGTTGTTATCAAACCTGTTATGTTAGTTTCTGCTACTGCTTATGTTGCAACACTTCTCGCAAGCTTCCTGCCGATTTTTGTAGATATGATATTTTTATTAATAGGCCCTCTTTGTTTTATAGTTCCGTTTGTAATTGCTTTTGCACAACTTTGTATTGATATGATTACTGGCGCTTTTAAATATTTTGCTTTTAGTAAAAGAGAAGAAAGAGATTTTTTAGAAATGTTATCACTTGAAAGATCAACAAGGACTGTTAAGAGTGCTGTTGTAATTGCTCTAATATCACTTGTTGTGTTAGTTATTATTACTGAAATATTAAGATCACCGCAGATTGGTGGTTCAATCTACGATGTATTCTTCAAAAACTATGACAACTCATTTGTTCAAAGTATTATTAGAAGTTTAGCAGTAATATTCTGTATTGTTTGGTTAACAATTAAAATAATCTTTTCGCTCCCTATAAAGCTTATTAACCAGTCATTAGAATTAACTGACACGAAAGGACAATCATTAACAGATAATGCCTCAAATTTCGCTGAGGGAATTTTTACAGGTTATGTTTTAGGTAAGTTTGCAAGAACAGCAAAAAGCGCTTCAAACAATCTTGATAAAGGTATTAATCAACTGGGAAACAAATCAGGTTCATTAATGAATAAAGATATATCTAAAACAAAAGAGGAAATATCTAAAAAGTTTGATAATTATAAGAACCAAGAAAATACTTACAAAACAGAAACTGAAACTGAAACTGACAACACAAGTGAAAGTGAAAGCGACCTGGGAAAAGAAATAGAAACCAATCTTAAAACTGAAACAAAAGATGATGTTAAAGATTGATTGATAAATACAATTAACCATAATTAAAAATGATCTATAAAGGGTCATTTTTTTTTACAAAAGAATATTACTTAACTAATTGCATTAAAGCTTCTTAACACTTATAAACAAGTGTTTTATCTAAATTATATATTTTAATATAATATATAATAAAGACAACTATTGAATTATATAAGATATATGATAATTAATTATATATATGGTATAAAAAAGGTTATTAATTCAATGAAGAATATATGCAAAGTATTAATGTTATTTTTAATTTTATTTTCTGTTAATGTTTACTCTTATGAAGTAGATAAACAAACAACAGATTGTATTGTTTCTGATCCAAAAAATCACTCACAAACTTTTAACGAATTAGAGTTATGTATTAATGAAGAATTAGAAAAGGATACAGAGGCAAGTGAAGCACTAAGAAAAGCACAAACCCCTTATGATCAAGAAGAGTTTTCTTCAAAAGTTAATAGTGTCCTTTCTTCATTTGGAATTGTTATTGTCGTTTTTGCTTTTTATAATCTTTTCAAGTCATTGTCTATTAGAAATAGAGATGAAAAATCAAAGAATACTGCTGACTTTCTTTTTAAATCTTTGGTTGTCGGTTTTCTATTAACGATCATCGTATCCCCTCAACTACTCTCTTACTCTACAAAGTTGATTTTAAATAATCTTTACAATCAACCTATTATGTTTTACACATCAATGAATGTTCAAAAGTCTCAATCAAGCACAGTGAAGAGTAGTGCGGTGTCTAACAGTAAAGCACAGATTTCAGATAAAGTTTTATCAATGAGCAAGTTGGCAATAGAACATCAATCTTGTGCAGCAAGTTATTATCAAGAAATACTTTCCCCTTACGACAAGGAGGATTATGAAGTTATTATGTCCAACAAAGAAATAAAGTGTATAGATGATTATTTAGAAGAAAATAAAAATAAAAAAATCCAGGAGTTAGATAATAGATTGCCTCTCCCTGCGGCTGTTCACTCTTGCTCTTCAAAGTTCGACTCTATAATTAAAGATTGCGGAAGAATATATACACAATCAAACATTCAACCTTTGAATGATGTTGTTAATACATACACAAATCAAATGGCTGATATTCTTGATGATTATATTAAATATAATTGTGATCTTCTGTCCGTTAATAATACCCACCACTACCAAGCTTTTTGCACAACAATTACAGGAGGAGTAAAAAGTAAGTTAACGACCGATAAAACTCTTTTTGAAATAGAGAATAATTTTTTTGAAACAAACAATAATTTCATAAATGATTTTAATAATGAATTAGTTTCTAATATAGAAATACCTGATGAATATGAAAGTAATGTAAATTTATTAGATATGTATGGGAATATGAAATCTTTTTTACTAACTGACAACTATGACTATATTTATCAAAAAGAGATTTTAAAAGAAGTAAATAACATTTCTGGAACACTAAGTAAAAACAGAAATAAAGTTGATGGCTCTGTTATTCAAGATGTGGATGGTATTGAATTAATTAGTGAAGATGCAAATGACTTTATGTATTCAATAAAAAGTCAAACAGATCATTTATTTGAAGATAAAGAAATTGCAAAGAACTCACTTGTAGACGATTTTTCTTTTATAAATGATGTAAAACTATTATTCGGTAATTACACAGACGCAACAAATACAGAAGATTTTAAAGTTTCTTTTATACCTCTTCAAATCGTCCAAGAAAACAGAAATAAACTAATTGCTATTGGAACAGCAACAATGCTGATCTCAAAGTATCAAGTAAGTAAAGCAGAGGTAAAAGGAATAAGTTCTACATTTTGGGATCTGCTAAATACTTTTTCAATAATATTAATTTTCCTCGCTCTATTCCCTGAAATTTTCGCAGTATTCGTAATTGTATTTACTCTGGGCGGTATCACGATAAAACTTTTAGAAGCAATTTGCATGATGGTTATTGAAATACTATTAATCCTTATTGTTAAAAAAGAACCTCATCTATTAATGAATAGATTAACTCAATTGTTTATAGCAATGGTTATTAAGCCAATTGTCCCAATCATAGGGTTAGCTGCCGGATCTCTATTTGTGGTTATTGCATTAGAGCTAATGAAATCAATCCCCCTAATTAACGACAATACAGCAATAACATTTTGTGTCGGTATCATTGTTCAATTCTTTATGATTTTGTATTTAATTAAGAAAACAATTTGGGTTAATGGTTATCTACATAATTCATTAAAAACAGATATTAGCGGATTTAAAGGTAATGTTAAAAAATCATTTAGAAATATTAAAAACAGTATATAAAAAAGGAATTTAAAATGAAAAAAACAATAACAACAATTATGATAATAACAACAGCATTGATAACTATGAGTAATGCGAATGCTAAAAAAATAGACTTATCTAACTTTACTGATAGTTGTGTTAAAAGTTATAAGCAATCTCAATATAGAAATGGAACAAGTGAAATTAATGGAGTTTATTTAGAGTATTTAGGAAAAGACAATATAAACAGCATGTTTAGCTCTTTATATTTCAGCCCTGATTACAACTTAAATGTAATGTTTAATAACGATTTTAAACAAAAAAAAGCAACTTATGACCTTACAGAAAAAAACAATGTATTTACTTTTTATAATAGAAAAGAAAAATATGATGGTGATAGAAACGGTTTAATGTTTGAGATAAAAAAAATAGACTCTTTAAATTATAAACTGAAAGTATTTAAAACTAATCATAATATTTTAAATAACAAGCAAAGGTTTGTAGCGGTATTTGATGAATTATTTCCGCTTGGCAAAAATAGATTTTCAAAAGAAGATTTATATTCATTAGATTTAACAAGGAACTTTGAAAAAGAAAATTCTATGTTTTATAAGAATACTGAATTAACAAAAGGTTGTTTAAAAAGATAGGAAGTTAATTTATAAAAAATCGTAATTAAAAATTGAGAAAATGTTTAAAATAAAAAACAATTATCTCAATTTATATATTGATAATATCATACGGTTTAACATTTTTAATAAATTAGAATAATAACTCACGTATTCCCTCCACAATCCAAGATAAAATATAGAATGGAGTAAATATCACGAAAGCGATAAAGAATGGTGCAAGTAAATAAAGAGCCATTTCTAACCAAGTTCCGCCAGTAATTATAACGAATAAAAATCCTAAAGTTCCTGCCATATATACAGGGCCTGATAATATAAAGTATTTCATTAAAGCTATGTATCTCATAATTTGTTTTCCTTTTTTTGTTAATTTCACAAAGCCTGAATTACACAAAAAGAATACATATTATGTAAAACTTAAAATATTAAATATATCAAAACAATATTAAATAATAAATTAGACTCATATATAATTTATAACACAAAATAAACAAATGTAAAGAAAAGCGCTTACAAAGAATGCGAAATAACAAGTAAAAATTAAAACAATTAAGTTTTGTTTAGTATTAAGCAGCGCCCCCTTTGCTCTTTACAAAATTTAATTAATATTAAATTGTGTAAAATTAATATTAAATACAACTTAATTAATATTAAATTGTGTAAAATTAATATTAAATATAACTACATTAATATTAAATAAAATAAGATTAATATTAAAGTTAGCTTATTGTTTTTTGTCTTATTGGTATTCGCTAACATATTGAGGGTTTAACTCGGCCACTTTTTTATCAATTTCCAAAATAAGATTTTTCTTCTTTTTCAAAAATGATTTTAAAACAAAATACGAAAAAATGACTTGATATAAAGTTAATGACATTATTATGTTAGTATCTATTTTAAATCCGATAACTTGATAAGAAGACCAGAAAAGTGTTGATACAGTTATAATTAATATTTTTTGGTTTAATCCAGGATTAGGTAATAAAGAATGCTCTGTAAAATAAATGAACAGTATAACGCTGACAATCATAAAATCTATAAGATTACTATCGAGACCTATTTGAGTAGATATTACATAACCTGCTGAACTTCCAATAGCAGTAATTAACCATAAAAATAATTTTCTTTCTTTGCTTAAAATTTCATTATAAGTTTCTTGAATGTTTCTTGCTTCTATCATGCTTACTTCTTTATCAGCACCCATATTTTTATCTCCATTTTCATATATACAATATAGCCTTATATATAATTTATAAGAGCATAAAAAACATATTTTACAAGCGCACTTTTAATTGAAAATATTAATTAATCATATTTAAATATAAATCAATCATTTTAAAACCGCCCCTTCCTCCCTTTTTACCAGGATTAAAAATACTTTTATCAACTTCAACAACACTCTTTAACTCTTTTTTCATTTTCTTTGTTATTTTTTTAGTCGATTTTTTGATTTTATCGAAAACATATAAAGACCAAAAATAAATTTTATTACCTACTTTCATTGATTTTATTTTTTTACTAACAGTTAAAAAACCTTTTTCAACAAGATTTTTAAATGCATTATCAATTTTTTGATTACTATTATTTCCATCGAAAATTAAACATTTTGCTAAATATTTACGAGTTCGCGTTTTATTGTTATTAAGGTTAGACATTGATTTAGTCATGAATAATAATGTTGCACTTGTTTTATTTGAGTTTAAAGACTTTAAATCTTCTATTGATATGTAAGTCAGTGGGTTCTTCTCCCTTCCTAAAAACTCAATAAAGTCATTACTAAATGAATAACTTATAGTTCTTTCTTCTGTGTTGACCTCTAAATTTTCAAAAATCGAAAATGTAATATTATTTACAGTTATTTCATTATCGCTATTTAATCGATATACAAACTCTTTAATGCCACTCTCAATTGCTTTTATTGTGTGTCTTTGTCGTTCTTTTAAACTTTTCAATAAAGATGTTTTTTCACCATACTCAATAGTAATTCCTTTATTTAAATCATTACCTTTGTTTAATGCTAAATTATGATGTGTTGTTAATAAGTAGCTAAATAAAGGAGTTCCAATAGTAATATCACAGCTACATTTACCAAGATTAATAGTTTCTTTTCTTAATTTATTTTCAATAATTACTGAGTTTGTAGAGTTTTTTCTAAAAAAACCAACTTGAACTAAAAAAGATGGTAAATTAAATGACTTATATGACAACCCTTGATTGCCAAGGCTTTTTATTTTATCAACGCTTATTCTATTATTATTAATTCCTCTTTCTAAACCCATATTAGTACCCCTTATTATTGTTTTTTATATAAAGATACAAGTTATACTGTTGACTAATATTTAAAATATTGTAATTTAGAAATTGAAAGTAATAAATGAGTTTACTTCTCTTATCAACTTGTTTATCTTTTGTCTTAAAATGTTGTTTATACTTGAATAGCCTACTTCACATAGGCTATTTTTTTTGTTTATAACTTATGTTCTACCTCATTTTAAAAATCAATCAATAGAACAACATAAAAAAAACAAACAACATGAAAAAATAAAATAATAAAATAAAATACATTTTTTAAATAAAAACCTTAAAAACACTTAATCTAAGGCTTTTTTAACAAACCCCCTACCCCTATAAAATAATAATTTTTTATCTAAAAAAAACCTTCCCCCCTTTCGGATAATCAATGGATATTTAAAAGAATGCTTCGCAGATCGCAACAAGTTGCTTAAACTCTGGTGAACCGTGGTTTTCTCTTTTTATCAGTATCGCGGCGTTAGCCGTAATCCCGACAGGGAATGTTTTTGCTTTTAAAGCTCCTTAAAAATAATCAAGCTCGTGTTTTTTAAAAACACATTATCTCTTTTTTTAATTTATCTCTTTTATTGATATATCTTATTGTTTATAGAATACATACCCTAAAAATCCCAGGTGTTTAATTTCACATACTCAATTTTAAAAAGGTGTTTAATTTTGCATACCCTACCCTCTTCACCCCTTTTATTTTTGCCTATTTTTAGATGTTTTATAATGCTCAAATAAGATCTATAAAAATAGAAATATTTAATTTAGACGCGCAATAAACAAAGTTTTGAATAAAAGCTATTTTCTAAGTTAATAAGGTATATTTTTGTTTTAATGCAGCCGAATACGGACTTTAATCATCAATTATGAAGAAAGTATATTTTGAGGTAGGAGATAAAAAGATCTTAACATCAATAATTTAAAAAATTGATAACATAAGATCTTTCGTGATTAACTTATGAATTATATTAAACTCTCGAATTCTGGTTTAAAGTCCGTGTTTGCAGTTGAGTAATTATAAAATGGCAATCCCCAGATAATAAACTCTTTACCATGCCAAACTTGATCGATTTTATGTTTAGATTTTAACTCCATCAAAAAATCTTGTTTCCACTTATCTTTATCAAGTAATTGAGAGCCTTTTGGCTCAATAAAGACTTGGTATGTAATTTCCAGATTTTCTCTTTTCTGATTTAAAAGTAAAACAAAATCAGGCTCAAAAGCTTTACCATCATCAAATGAGTAAAGTTTAAAGTGTTTTTCATTACGAAGAAGATATACTTCATCATACTTCTTCTGTAAATCACTAATCATTTCATCAATATATCTAACAAGGTATTTTTCTTCTGTTGTTCCATAGTTATCATTGAAAACAAACCAATCTCGATTTGATAAATCTAATTGAAGTTCTTTTTTAGTTGTTTCATTTTGACCAAGACCAAACTCTTGATCAGTTAAACCATCATTAACTATATTAAGAACTTTATCATTTTCATAAAGCCTTCTAATAAATTCAGCTTTAAACTCTGTTGAACCTTTAAAATCAATTCTATCTTGTTTCAACTTTTCACTTATTTGAGCAATAACTTTTTTAACAGCATTCAACTTTTCAATTTGTGGTAGGTAATCCAACACATCTTCACGGCCACTAATTGATACCTTAATATTGCCAAGATAAGAAGTTGATGTGATGAACTCATCAAGTGATTTAAGTTTTGGAAATAAATAAACTAACTCACGAAACTTAAAGGCAGGATTTGAAGCAAGAGCCTTTCTTATGATGTGAGAGCCAAAATCACTGATTTTGAATACTCTTCTTTTTACATCAATATTTTGAATGCTTGATTGCTCAAATACCGTCAAAGTAGACGATGTGCCAGTTTTTACAGAATATGAATAGTCTGTATTGATAAGTGAACTATCTAAACCTACAACATCTTCACGGTCATATGGGAGCCGTTTATTTACATACAAAAAACCATTGTTGTAAAAGTTAGTTTTCTTAAAATCATCCTTTAATTTCAATGACAGTTCACGACTTGTTTTAGCCTTTATCCCTAATTCTTGTAATGCTTGGTTTAACTCTTGAATATATTTAGGGTTATGCGCTGAATGATAATAAAGTTCCTCACAAATCTTCAATTCGTGTTCTTCTTCATTATCATTAAAAGTGTCATATTTCCTTTGATATAAAGGTTGTTCATCATCAACTTTAAATGGGCAATACCTTGCACCACGCCCGATCAATTGAGCCTCTTGTAAAGTTGTCTTACCAACCTTGTTGGCTTTACTATCACGAGTATCATAAAGCCTTACAATATCAAAGAGGTTTAAAACATCCCAACCTTCATTTAATTTATCAACAGCAAAAATTGCACGAATTTCATTACTTTGATCTTCCAAGCTATTTAATAAAAGCTGCTGACTTTCAACGTGATCTTTACTATTTACTTCAAGTGTTTTTTCTATCGAAAAGTCTTCTTTTAACTCCAATGCTAATGTTTCTAAACTTTTGTTATTTGTTTGAAAGAAATCAAATGCCTTACGAAGAACAGAACCATTAACAGATAGGTTTTTGATTTTGTCTAATACGGTTTCATCTAAACCTTCAATCGCTTGGATAAATTCTTTATGAAAACTTTGGCTATCTTTAATAATTTTTGATTTGAATAAGATAACAGGCTTAATAATTAACTTATTTTTTTCAAAAACCTTGCGCCTATACTGACTTAAAATAACTGCCTGTAATGCTCGATCCAATGGCTCACTATCAGCTTGAAGCACTTTAACTTCCTTTGAGTACAGGTCTTGTCGAAACTGTTTTAAAGGGTAATCAAAGAGTAAAACATCTTGGTATTTATCCTTGATTTCAGGAGCAGTGAGATCAGCCGTTGCTGTATATTCAAGCATTATGTTTTCTGTGTTTGAATTGAAAATATCTTTAATCGTATTTTCCCAACTCACAACAGACAAAAGTTCATCGTTAGTTTTTTTCTTTTTCGTTTCAGCGTTGATGTGGTGTGCTTCATCTGAAATTAATACGATTTTATTATCTTCAAAATCTTCAAGAGAGAGAGCATTCTCTTTTGGATGAGACATAACAGAATGAAGCCCTTGAATGGTAGTAAATACAATATTTATATCGTCAGGATTTGCGGAAGCAAAATTATCAACTTCCCTAACATTGATTAATTCACCGTCAATGTTAATCTCATCTTTAAACAGGTATTTTGTAGAGGCTTTGTTTAAAAAGTTCTCTTTTGTTTTTTTTATAATGTTTGTGCTGTTAACAAAGAACAGAAAATTTCTATACCCTCTTTTGTAAAGAGTTAAGATTTCTCCTGCCATTATCAAGGTTTTACCAGAACCAGTGGCCATATGATAAAGCACATTCAATGGCTGATTTTTAGGTTTATTTGGGTAAGTATCAAAGTAATACTCAAACCGCCCGAAGGCTTCTTCTTGATAAGGTCTTATGGCAAAGTTCGGATTGAGATTGTCTATGATGTATTGAGGGACAAGATTGCTAAACGCATCTTGTCCTGCCATATCTTTATAATTAGTAAATTTTTCGTGAAGCATCGTCATTGTTATGCTCCATAAAATTGTTTGTTATATTTCTTATCTTGCTCAGAGATGTCATTCGTCTCATCATCAATTTCAGAGTAATTTACATACAACTGATTTTTATCAATCGCTTCAATCAAGAAACTTTTCTGCTCTTCAATACTTAACTCACTGAAATCTTGTATACTCTTATCAAAACCTTGCGGATTAATTTTGTAAGATAAGTTTGAATTTTGCTTTAAGTCATTCCAGATATTCAGTAATTCTTCATTAGTATTTGCAAGTTCAATTCGATCTGAATATTTAGAAGCTAACTCTGTTAATTCGCAATAGACAAAAGAACCTCCACCTTGCCAACTTACATCTTCAGAAATACCACCAAGATCACCATCTACAACCTTTTTCAATCGTGGAACTGTGGTCGTATTTACATAATCCATTTGTTCACAAGTAACGAAATTTCTTTTCATTTTAAGAGCAGTGCTTGCTGTTGTTCCACTACCACCAAAGAAATCTAAAACAACATCATTAACGTTGCTCCCAAGAGTTAAAATTCTCATTAATAAACTCTCTGGTTTTGGGGTTTCGAAGCCCTCTGGAAGTCTTAAAGTATTTACTTCCTTTTTAGCATCTTGGGTATGACCTACTTCATCATAAAACCAAATTGTTTGAGGTGTTAAGCCTTGTTTAACTTCATTTAAATAACGTTTAAGTTGTGGTGCTCCTTTACCATCTTTTCCAAAATAAAGCCCATTGTTTGCGATTAAGTTTCCATAAGTTTCTTTGTTAAAACGCCAACAACGACCTTCTGGTGGGAAAAATTGCTCATTAGTATTTGGGTTTATAATCGCAAAAACACCTGTTTTAGAAAAAGACTTTACTAAAACATTATCTGTTCTGTATAACCCCTTTCCGTCATTGTCATTATATTTATAGGCTTTATTTTGTTTGTCAGTCCGTGGTAGTAAGTTAGGTCTCCAAATACTTTTATCTTTTGCATAAACTAAAATATGATCATGCATATCAGAAAACCATTTAGCATCACTTTGAGGTGAGTATTTCTTTTGCCATACAACATTTGCGACAAAATTTTCTCGCCCAAAAATATCATCCGCTAATACCTTCAAATAGTGCGCTTCATCATCATCAATATTAATGAAGATTGATCCATCTTGTGATAATAACTCATTCGCTACATTTAACCGATTATTCATAAATGTTAACCAAGTAGAATGGTTAAATTTGTCATTATAACCAAAACTATCAGAGCCTGTGTTGTATGGAGGGTCGATATAGATTAGCTTTACTTTTCCTCGAAATCTTTCTTTTAAAGTATGTAAAGTTAAAAGGTTATTCCCTTTGATTATTAAGTTATCATTTTCTTCTAATTGAAAATCTTTATGCTCACCATTTTCGTCATACTTAACAAAGTTTTGAAGTGCCTTTGGAGCAAGGAGTGTATCAACCTGTTCAGGTGCAAGCGTTTCATTCCAGAAAATTTCTGATCGCTTTTGGTCTTCTTTGGTTTGACCACCTTCAAGAATACAATCTTTATAAGGCCAAGACAGAACAATATCATTTGTTTCTGTTAAATAGTGATTATCAGCAGATAAACCAATTTTGTTTTTGAATTGAGTGAAGCTATCAGGAAGAAAAGATTTATTGCTTACAAAACGCTGAAAAGCCACTTTATCAAAGATCAATATTCCTTCTACATCAGTGAAGAAATGATTTTTCAGTTGCTCGTTAGAAAGTAAGAGTTTCAATAAAGAAGGATCAAGATTAAGAGCAAGTTCAACAATCTTGTTTTTTGCCAACTTTCCATTGATAACGAGACGCTCATCGTTGGAAAGTATTTCTGTTAACTGGGTAAGCAAGGTCATAATTCAACCAAAAATAGTGAAAAAATTGGTTAGATTATACAATAATTGATATTTTTGTTCATTAGTAAAATACAATTATAAGCTTATATAAATGCTGATATAACATTCAAGAGGCTTTATCTTATTTTTGATTTATTTTGTCGTAATCTAAATGCAAAAAAGCCGACCCTATAAAGGATCGGCTTTCTCTAAATATGGTAGCCGAAGACGGGCTTGAACCGTCACTTCCGAAGAAACTAGTGTTTGAAACTAGCGTGTCTACCAATTCCACCATTCGGCCATTAAAACTTATACAACTATATACAACTTATTTAAAGCATTGAATAACACTATAAACAACTGTATTTAAAGAATAATACTTTAAATTATTGATAGATGCAACCAATTTTGAATCCGTCGCGTCTACCAATTTCACCACTCGGGCTGAGTGCGAGAGATTATACCTATGCTCTGTTTACACACAAGTATTTTCACTCATAAAATGTGCAAGCGCTTAAAAACTCGTCAAAATAAGATTAAAAATAATGAGAATTAACAATGCATAAATAAAATGCCAAGTATTAGCACTTTTGCTAAACTCTAGATTCATACTTTTGAGGGATCACTATGGCTAAGAATAATAACGCTAAAATGACACAGTTAGATATAGAAGAGCAGTACCAAACCTGTAAACGGGCTTCTTTTTTTAGACGCTTAGGTGCTTATATTTATGATTTGTTTACTATTAGTGTAGTCGTATTCATTGCTACCCTATTAGCTATCATAGTGGTTTTGATTGCTAATAAAATCGGATCAATTGACCTAACCCTTTACAAAGGAGCTACCGATTTCTTAGGACAAAGCTTGGTATTTTTAATTTATTTATCCGTGGTTATTATTGGATTTTTCGCTTATTTCTGGAGCCAAGTAGGACAAACCTTTGGTATGAAAATATGTCGAATTCGAGTACAAAACAGTGATGGCAGTAATATCACCTTTACCCAATCACTAATTCGTATCGCCACTTCTGCATTTGGTTTAGGTAGCTTTATGGCTTTATTAAAAGATCGTAATGCTTTTCAAGACTTATGGGCTGAATGTGAAGTAGTTTTATTACCAAAAGAATTAAGTAACTGGAAAGGCTTTAGTACCATCTTAAAGCTAGATAAAAAATAACACCTAATTCAACTTCAGTTATGCCGCTTTGTATAACTGAAGTGCTTATCTGAAATACTTACCTGAAATCGCCCAACGCTAAATGATGATTCAAGTACCAAGCAAACCTATTACTTGGTACTTCGTCTATTAGCCGATAAAGCAAAGTGCCCTATTCAATCACCATCATTCTTTTAAACCATCAAAATAATGGAGATCAGTTAAAATGCTAGCTCTGCTTCTTCAGTAAATACATGGCAATCGCTAAAACCAGAATACTAGGTAGCAGTGCGCCCAGAATAGGTGGTAATCCAAATACCAGACTCGCAGGACCAAATAGCTCTCCAGATACATGGAATGCAAAACCACTTGCAATACCGAAGATTAATCGAGTTCCCATTGGCACTGTTCTTAAGCCACCAAAAATAAAAGAAACAGATAACAACATCATTACGATAACAGTGAAAGGCAATACTGCTTTACGCCAAAAAGTAAGCCAATAGGTGTTTGCATCCTGCTCATTACTTTCTAGATAGGTAATATAATTATAAATATCACGCATTGACATCTTATCTGGATCACTAATGATCACCTCTAATTTTTTAGGTGTTAACTCGGTATGCCAAACAAACTCAGGAAATGATTCCACTTTAGTCGATTGCCCTAAGAAGCTTGTCTTACTGACATCTTCTAATAACCACGACTCTTTTTGGAAAGTCGCTTTTTGAGCCAATAATGCATAATCTAACTTTAATTCTTTATCGAAAAAATACAGCTGTACTTTAAATAATTCAGCCTTGCTATTCATACGTCCAATACTAATAAATGAGTCAGTGCCTTTTGCCCATACACCGTATTCATTCTCTACCAATTCACTGCCACTTCTTAATCGGTCTCGCATCGCATAGGCTTCTTTATCTGCACTAGGTACAACAAATTCACCTAATAACATAACGGCTATAACCATTGGTATTGCGGTTTTTAATACAGAGGTAGCAATTCTAAATTTAGACATACCAGCAGCTTGCATAACCACTAATTCACTGCTGCTTGCTAATGACCCTAAACCAATTAAAGCGCCGATTAACGCTGCCATTGGGAAAAAAATTGTTATTTCAGAAGGCATTTTTAAAAGAACAAAGTAAGCAGCAGAAAGGACGTCATAATCGCCTTTACCGACACTCTTCATTTGTTCAACAAATTTAATAATGCTACTTAAGCCATTTAATACAAATAAGCTTAAAAATGTCGCAGCAAAAATCGTACGCCCTATATATCTATCTAAAATACCCATCTATTTTTCCACCTCAACGGCCTTTGCTTGTTTTGGTTTCTTATTGAATTTACCAATTGTTTGTAAATGTAAAATAACACCTATGGCAAAAAATAAAATTTGTACTGCCCATATTCCAATGTAATGAATAATACCGTCTTCTATCAAACTTCTCGACGCACTTAATAAAAGGAAAAAAGTTAAATACAGCGCCAAAGCAGGTAATAGTTTTGAATAACGTCCTTGGCGAGGATTAACTTTTGCCATTGGTACTGCCATAAAAGTTATCAATAAGATAGAAACAGGAATTGCGATACGCCATTGCAGTTCTGCTTGATATTTAGGATCTTCAACCCCGATTAATTTACTGGTTGGCATCGCTTCAACATCACGCTTTTTACTTTCTACTTGTGCATTAGCGATATGTACTTGATAGCTTGAAAAAGACGTATTCTCAAATTCATGCTGTCCAACAATTCCCGCATAACGTTGGCCATTATTTAAGGTTAACCACGTGCCATCTTGCTTAGATTCAACACTACCTGTTTGAGCGGTAATCACCGAAGGAGAAATATCACCTTCTTTAGGCCAATGTGCTGCAAAAATATTTGATAAGTTTTTACCCGCTAAGTATTCCTCAACATAAACAACGCCGCCATTTCCAGAACTTTTATGGAAGCGGCCTTCAATTAACGTCGCAGCACCAGCATCTGATTCCGCATTTTCTATGACGGTTAGCATTTCATCTTCCGCTGCGGGCGCTAAATATAAACTATTAAAACTTGCAAAAACAAAGGTCAGTAACGATAACGCTAACGTTGCTTTTAGTACTTTATTAGGGCTATAACCACAAGAGGTTAGAGCAACCATTTCACTTTCACTATGTAATCGACCATGGGCAAATAAAATGGCAAGATAAAAACTGATAGGTAGCATTAACGTACCTAAGGTTGGCAAGTTTAAATACAATACAGTCAATACGAGATCAGCAGGAATATTACCATTGATAGCTTGAGCAAGAATGGAGATGAACTTTTGGCTTACAAAAATAAGCACTAACACGAAGAGAATCCCGACTTGGGTTTTAAATGTTTCGGACATTAAATAACGAAGAATTATCAAGCTGCTCTCCAATGCAAAATTAAGATATAACAAAAGACGGTAAAATAGTGGATTAAGCAAGTAATTACGGTAAAATTGCTCTTTAAGTAAGTTTATATTACGTTTAAAGATCCACAATTGCTTATGATAACTGCATTTTTACAAAAATAGCACAGTTAATATTAATATAATCGTTTTAAGGATACATATGGAATTTTTAGTTAAAAGTGGTAGCCCGGCAAAACAACGCAGTGCATGTATCGTTGTCGGTGTATTTGAGCCACGTCGTTTATCAGCAGCAGCTGAAGTATTAGACGAAGTAAGTGAAGGATATTTAAGCGCTCTACTACGCCGTGGTGATATCGAAGGTAAAGTTGGCCAGGTCTTATTTTTACATCATGTACCTAACGTTTTAAGTGAACGTGTTTTATTAGTAGGTTGTGGTAAAGAGCGTGAGTTAACGGAAAAAGAATACAAGCAAATCATTGAAAAAAGCATCACGACATTAAATGATACCGGTGCATTAGAAGCAATTAGTTTCTTATCAGAGCTTCATATTAAAGGTCGTGATAGCTACTGGGCGGTTCGCCAAGCGGTAGAAACAACACAGGACAGCTTGTATAGTTTTGATCAATTCAAAACCACTAAAGACAGCGCACGACGTCCATTGCGTAAGCTGACTTTCAATGTACCAAGCCGTAAAGAACTGACTCGAGCAGAGCTTGCCCTACAACATGGTTTAGCTATTGCTGAAGGTATGACGCTATGTAAAGACTTAGCAAATATGCCGCCAAACATTTGTACGCCATTATACCTAAGCCAACAAGCACAAGAACTTGATCAAAAGTTCGACAAGATTACGACTGAAGTGGTTGATACAGAGCAAATGCGAGAGCTAGGCATGAATAGCTACTTAGCTGTTGCACAAGGTTCTGCAAACCCAGCTTATATGTCAATTATGAATTACCAAGGTGGTCCAAGCGATCAAAAACCGATTGTACTTGTTGGTAAAGGCTTAACTTTTGACTCAGGCGGTATCTCATTAAAACCAGGCGCAGGCATGGATGAGATGAAATACGATATGGGTGGTGCAGCATCAGTCTTTGGTACTATGCAATCAATCGCAAAATTAGATCTAAACATTAATGTGATCGGATTAGTGGCTGCGGCAGAAAATATGCCATCAAGTAACGCTTATCGTCCTGGTGATATCCTAACTACAATGTCTGGATTAACAGTTGAAGTATTAAATACTGATGCTGAAGGCCGTTTAGTATTATGTGATGCACTAACTTACGTTGAACGTTTTGAACCTGAGTGTGTTGTTGATATGGCAACATTAACCGGTGCTTGTATTATCGCATTAGGTCACAATATCAGCGCGCTAATGAGCCCACATAAAGGTTTAACAAATGAGCTGTTAAGTGCATCAAATCAAGCAAGTGATAAAGCGTGGCAATTACCAATGGACGATGACTTCCAAAAACAATTGGATAGCCCATTTGCAGATATGGCTAATATCGGTGGCCGCCCAGCGGGTTCAATCACTGCAGCTTGTTTCTTATCTCGCTTCACTAAAGCTTACACATGGGCACATTTAGATATTGCCGGTACAGCATGGCGCTCTGGTGCTCAAAAAGGTGCGACAGGCCGTCCTGTTCCACTATTGACTCAGTTTGTTATTAACCGTAGTGAACAAGATCTAACAGACGTAGACGCTTAAATGTATTTAAATAAGCAAGGTACAAACCAATAATGAGCCAAGTTCTATTTTACATTCATTCTGAAGAAGGAACGGATGCCAACTTACCGCCGTATTTTATGCAAGCGTGTCAGTTGGCGGCTTATTATTATCAGCAAAATCAGAAAGTGTTTATTTATACTGAAAATCAACAAGATGCTTTTATTGTTGATGAGTATTTATGGCAATTTGATGGTGATAGTTTCGTACCACACAACTTAGTGGGCGAAGGCCCACGTTATGGTTCACCTGTTGAAATAAGTTGGCTTGCTCCGCAGCACCCTCGCGCTGTGTTAATCAACCTGAACCAATCCATTCCGGAGTTTAATTTAAACTTCCAACAAATTATTGATTTTGTGCCAGCACAAGAACAACTAAAAATTAATGCGCGAATGCGTTACAGTGCCTATAAAAAATTAGGCCACACCCTATCTACTCAAGATGTTAAAGCAACATCCCAAGAGTCAACCAACCAGACAGAAGACAAATGATGGAAAAAACATACAACCCAAGTGCGATTGAGCAAAAAAATTACCAAACCTGGGAAGAAAAAGGTTACTTCAAGCCACACGGTGATACTGATAAAGAAAGCTTCTGCATCATGATCCCACCACCAAATGTCACTGGTAGTTTACACATGGGTCACGCTTTCCAAGATACGATCATGGATACATTGATTCGTTACCAACGTATGCAAGGCAAAAACACGCTTTGGCAAATGGGTACAGACCACGCTGGTATCGCAACACAAATGGTTGTTGAACGTAAATTATTTGCTGAAACAGGCCAAACACGTAAAGAACTAGGCCGTGAGACTTTCATTGAAAAAATCTGGGACTGGAAAGCAGAGTCTGGTGGTAATATTTCACGTCAAATGCGTCGTCTAGGTACGTCTGTAGATTGGGATCGTGAACGCTTTACTATGGATGATGGTTTATCTGAAGCGGTTAAAAAGACTTTTGTTGATTTATACAACGACGACCTAATCTACCGTGGTAAACGTCTTGTAAACTGGGATCCAAAACTACACACAGCGATTTCAGATTTAGAAGTAGAAAATAAAGATGTTAAAGGCTTCATGTGGCACTTCCGTTACCCACTAGCGAATGGTGTAAAAACTCTCGACGGTAAAGATTACATTGTAGTAGCAACTACACGTCCTGAAACCTTATTAGGTGATACAGGTGTTGCAGTTAATCCAGAAGACCCACGTTACCAACACTTAATTGGTAAAACGATTTTACTACCATTCGTTAATCGTGAAATTCCAATCATAGCTGATGAACATGCCGATATGGAAAAAGGCACAGGTTGTGTAAAAATCACACCTGCACATGACTTCAATGATTATGAAGTTGGTAAACGCAATAAACTACCAATGATCAACGTATTAACCTTTGATGCTTGTATCCGTGAAAGCGCAGAAGTATTTAATACTAATGGTGAAAAGAGCGATGATTACGCAACTGACTTACCAGCACAATTCCAAGGTTTAACGCGCGAAGCTGCACGTAAATTAGTGGTTAGTGAGCTGGAAGAATTAGGTTTATTAGATGAGATTAAAGACCATGACTTAACCGTACCATACGGGGATCGTGGTGGTGTTGTTATCGAACCAATGTTAACAGACCAATGGTATGTGCGTGTTGCACCACTGGCTAAAACAGCAACTGAAGCTGTTGCAAATGGCGATATCAAATTCGTACCACAACAATACGAAAACATGTACAACTCGTGGATGAATGACCTGAATGACTGGTGTGTTTCACGTCAGTTATGGTGGGGACACCGTATCCCTGCTTGGTATGATGAAGCTGGTAAAGTTTACGTGGGTCATGATGAAGCAGAAGTACGTGCTAAGCATAACTTAGATGAGAGTGTTGTTTTAAACCAAGATGATGATGTATTGGATACATGGTTCTCTTCAGGCTTATGGACCTTCTCTACATTAGGTTGGCCAAACCAAACAATGGATCTAAAAACGTTCCATTCAACTGATGTATTGGTAACAGGTTTTGACATCATCTTCTTCTGGGTAGCACGTATGATCATGCTAACCATGCACTTTATGAAGAATGAAGATGGCACACCACAAGTACCTTTTAAAACCGTTTATGTAACCGGGCTTATCCGTGATGAGAATGGCGATAAAATGTCTAAGTCTAAAGGTAACGTATTAGATCCTTTAGATATGATTGATGGTTTAGACCTTGAAAGCCTAGTGACAAAACGTACTGGCAATATGATGCAGCCACAACTTGCTAAGAAAATTGAAAAAGACACGCGTAAAACCTTCGCAAATGGTATCGAAGCACATGGTACTGATGCATTACGTTTCACATTAGCAGCAATGGCTTCAACGGGTCGTGATATCAACTGGGATATGAATCGTCTTGAAGGTTACCGCAACTTCTGTAATAAATTATGGAATGCAAGCCGCTATGTATTAATGGATGCCGAAGATCAAGACTTTGGTTTTGGTGACAACAAAGCAATGCAGTTCAGTCTTGCTGACCGTTGGATCCAAGGTCAATTACAAAATATGATCAAAGAGTTCCGTCAAGCATTAGACTCATACCGCTTTGATATCGCAGCAAACATTCTTTACGATTTCATTTGGAATGAATTCTGTGGTTGGTACTTAGAGCTAACGAAACCTGTTTTATTCAAAGGTGATGAAGAACAACAACGTGGTACACGTAATACACTAATCAATGTATTAGAAACATTATTACGTGTTGCTCATCCTATGCTTCCGTTTATGACTGAAGAAATTTGGCAACGAGTGAAAACAATCACTGGTCAAGGCGGTGAAACCATCATGTTAGAAGCTTACCCTGAATATGATGCATCACAAGTTGATGAGCAAGCTGTCGCTGACCTTGAATGGGTTAAACAAGTTATCGATGCAGTGCGTAACATCCGTGGTGAAATGGATATTAGTCCAAAAGTACCACTTAACGTATTAGTGAAAAATGCAGATGATGAAGCTAGACGTCGCTTTAACGACAATGAAGCTTTCTTAGCTGCATTAGCAAAACTAGAAAGTGTTACTTTTGTTGCACAAGGTGAAGAAACACCAGTGTCTGTTACTGCATTAATCGGTGATCTAGAGCTATTAATTCCAATGGCGGGATTAATTGATGTTGAAGCGGAATTAGCGCGTTTAACAAAACAACTTGAGAAAGCTAAAAAAGAGTTAGATAAAGTATCTGGTAAACTGAGCAATGAGCGTTTTGTAAGTAATGCACCTGAAGCGGTGATTACTAAAGAAAAAGCAAAACAAGCTGAGTACCAAACGACTTGTGGCAAACTTAATGAGCAAATTGAGACAATCAAAGCATTGTAATGTGATGTTGTCATGAGCAGCCCGTTATTAACTGGCTGTTCTTAATATGCACATCAGTAATAGCTAATAAAAGGGACTTATTTTTAAGTCCCTTTTTTCATTGCATTGAATACAACAATGAATTAAACACAGCACCTCTATTTAAAATAAGTTTACGCATTAATTAAAACTACTAAACAAGCGGTCCATTGCTCGATAATTTAATGCTTCACATAAATGCGCTCTAGTTAAATCAGGAGCCTGCTCTAAATCTGCAATGCTCCTCGCCACTTTCAATAAACTATGCCAAGCGCGAATAGATAATCCCATTTTTTCAATTGCTTGCTCTAAAAATAAAGCATCATCATGATTTAAGACACAATAATCATTCACTTCTTGGCTAGATAAATAATGATTTAATTTCCCCTGTCTTTTCCATTGCAGGTCACGCGCAGCTAAGACTCGAGCCCTAATCTCTGCACTTTTTTCCGCTTTATTTTGCTTACCTTGTTGCGATTCAGCTAACATACCCTTGGGTAATAGAGGCACCATAATCGCTAATGCAAAGCGGTCTAAAAAAGGCCCTGATAAACGGTTTAGATAACGTAAAATTTGATCTGGGGTGCTGCGTCTCAAGCTCCCTGAAATATGTCCACAGGGGCTCGGGTTCATCGCTGCAATTAATTGAAAGTGAGCAGGAAAAGTCACTTGATTAGCGGCACGAGAAATAGTGACTTGATGATTTTCCATCGGTTGTCGTAAGCTGTCTAATACTTGTCGAGGAAACTCAGGCAATTCATCTAAAAATAACACGCCATGATGTGATAGTGATATCTCCCCGGGTTTTGGCTTTCCTCCGCCACCCACCAGCGCAACCGCAGATGCACTATGGTGTGGCGCACGATAAGGAGGAAGAAACCAATCGTCTCGTTGCTTGCCACACACAGAATATACGGCTGCAGTTTGTAGTGCTTGTTGCTCCTCTAAATAAGGCAAAAGTGTCATAAAGCGCTCAGCCAACATGCTTTTACCTGTTCCAGGGGGACCAATCAACAATAAATTATGCGACCCTGCTGCTGCCACCTCTAATACTCTTTTAGCTTGCTCTTGTCCCATTACATCACTGAAATCAATATGTGAAGATGAAACTGGAGCAGCTTCTGTTTGCTGTACACCTTCAAGCGTTAATTTATTTTCTAGAAAAGCACATACATCTAGTAAATGCTTCGCCACAAACCCAGTTGCGCCAGTTAATGCACACTCATGTTCATTCTCAACACAAACGAGTACTTTTCTTTGCTGCTTTTTAGCTGCTAAAGCACAAGGAATAATACCGTCAACACGTCGTAGTTCGCCTGAAAGAGAGAGCTCAGCATAACATTCAAAATCTAAAATAGATGGACACTGTATCTGCTCCGATGCGAGTAAAATACCAATGGCAATTGCAAGGTCAAAGCGCCCTCCTTCCTTAGGTAAGTTAGCCGGAGCAAGATTAACAGTGATCCTTTTACTTGGAAATTTAAAGTGACTATTTAAAATCGCACTACGTACCCGATCTTTTGCTTCTTTCACTGATGTTTCCGGTAACCCAACTAAAGAAAACCCTGGCAAACCTGTCCCTAAATGAATTTCTACTTCAACTTCAGGGGCATCTACACCAGAAATAGAGCGACACACTAATCTCGCTAACGCCATGCTTCCCCCTTACTTAAATCAGTAAATATAAGATTAAGTATAGGAGGCATAACCAATTGTGCCCGTCGCATTAGCAAGATTTTATATATTAAAAAAGGTAACCAACACTGGATAATTTAAATTGAGTTATTGTTCACGGTATTACCGCCCATTAAATAGTATGGTATGACAAAATATTTAACCATTAATGATCAAAGTAAAAGGGAAAGTCGATGAAAAGTAACAAAGAAATTGCACTAGACGCCATTGAAGTCGTTAAACCATCTATTGCAAAATTATTTGAGCGTACTAATAGACAAGAATTACACATCGTAATCATGGATCCAGCATTAAAGCCTTGGGAAGCATCATTTGAAGATGCTATTTTAGTAGAGCAATCATTAGGTAACCCAAGTGAGTGGACTATTCCTTTTGACGAGCTAGCAAGAAAGAAAGCGAAACAAGCTTGGCGTAATGGCTGTGCAAATTTAGATATTCAATCTAAACACCCTTCATCATTGCAAGAAGACGATATTTTATTTTATGGTTCTTTTGTATACGGTAATATTGTGGTTGGTTGTAGTGGTGTTGAACAGCACTATGATATGTTGATGAGTAGTTGGATTGCACTTGCTTTTGAACAACTTACCGTTGCTGAATACACAAAAAGCAAGGCTGAAACACCAACAAAAGCGGCAAGATAGTTTTAATATTTAAGCAAACGCGTTTTTATTCTGTAAAAGCGCTTTTGCTATCCTTTCAAGCCCCCCCTGTATTTACTCTAAAATGTATAAGTATCTTTAGGTTTTCATCACTTAAACATTTTGCAGCGAGAAGTGGTGAAAAACTGCTTTTTTATAGCCAATACTACAAAACCATAGCACCGCCCAATATTAAACAGACAGTATCAAACCTAGCAACTTATCCTTAGATCTAGATCCTGTTATTTATCATTGATTAAAAATGTTACAAATCTTGTTTGAACCGCGTATTTTTGCTATAAAGACCACCCTTTTAAAAAATCAATCTTGCCTTTATTACGACAAATTGATTAACCATCATTAATTTCAGGAAGAACCCATGAATGGTGCACATTTTGTTGTACAAGCATTAAAAGAAAAGAACGTTACTCAAGTATTTGGTTACCCTGGTGGCGCGATCATGCCACTATACGACGCATTATATGATGGCGGTGTTGATCACCTGTTATGTCGTCATGAGCAAGGTGCTGCAATGGCGGCAATAGGCTATGCACGAGCAACTGGTAATGTGGGTGTGTGCATTGCGACTTCAGGTCCCGGCGCAACTAACCTAATTACAGGATTAGCTGATGCATTATTAGACTCGATTCCTGTTATTGCTATTACGGGACAAGTGCCAACTCATTTAATTGGTACCGATGCCTTTCAAGAAGTCGATGTATTAGGTTTATCCTTAGCTTGTACTAAGCATAGTTTTTTAGTGCAGTCTGCAGAACAACTTGGCCCTATTATTGAGCAAGCTTTTGAGGTTGCTACCACAGGTCGCCCTGGCCCTGTTTTAATCGATATCCCAAAAGATATTCAAGTCGGTCAAAGTGTCGCTTATCAAGTTGCTCAACTTGCCGCTAAACAACAAATACTCGACGCACAGCTTGTTGAACAAGCACAACAAATGATTAGCAACGCTGATAAACCATTATTATATATTGGTGGCGGTGTTGGCATGGCCAAAGCTGTACCTGAACTACGTGACTTTGTAAAAAACACAGGTATTCCAAGTGTTTGTACATTAAAAGCGATTGGTTGTATTGAGCATGACTCGCCTTACTTTATGGGAATGGTGGGTATGCATGGTAGTAAAGCCTCTAACCTTGCTATTCAAGAGTGCGATCTATTAATTGCTGTGGGTGCGCGTTTTGATGACCGTGTGACAGGTAAGTTAGATGAATTTGCCCCTCATGCAAAAGTCATTCATTTAGATATTGATGCCGCTGAAATTAATAAATTACGTGCAGTGACGTTATCCATGACCGATGATTTAAAATTAGTGTTACCTGCTATTTCAACCAATACTGATATCGCTCCTTGGCAGCAACATGTTAACGATATGAAAATCGAATTTGCTAATCGTTACGATCATCCTGGAGAGCCTATTTTTGCCCCAGCATTATTACGTCAAATTGCAGAAAATATCCCTTCAGATACAGTGATTTGTAGTGATGTAGGACAACATCAAATGTGGGTAGCTCAACATATGTTTGTAGATCGCCCTGAAAACCATATATCTAGTTCTGGTTTAGGTACAATGGGGTTTGGTGTACCTGCAGCGGTAGGTGCGCAAGTTGCTCGCCCTGATAACATGGTGATCGCAGTCGCTGGCGATGGTTCATTTATGATGAACGTACAAGAGCTAGGCACGATTAAACGTAAGAAATTACCAGTAAAGATATTACTCATCGATAACCAGCGTTTAGGCATGGTAAGACAATGGCAAAAGTTATTCTTTAAAGGCCGTTACAGTGAAACAATATTAACTGATAACCCTGATTTTGTGACCTTAGCAAGTGCCTTTGATATTCCAGGGGAAACCATTGTTGTAAAATCACAAATTAATGCTGCTTTAGATAGATTCTTAAATAGTGAAGGCGCCTACTTACTACATGTATCCATCTCTGAAGAAGAAAATGTATGGCCTTTAGTGCCACCAGGCGCACCTAATGATCAAATGATGGAGAGCGTAGAATGAATAATTCAATTGTAATTAAGGCAAGTAATAGCCCTGAATTTCTAGAGCGTGTATTACGAGTTTGTCGTCATCGTGGTTTTAGTGTGGACAGTATGAGTTCACAAACTGAACAACCACAACAGACCTTATCGATCACGTTGAACATTGTCAGTGAGCGCGATATTAGTTTGTTAACCAAACAAATTGAAAAAATCATTGGTGTAATAGAGATCACGCTATCTAAACCACAAGAAATTAAAGCAACTGCATAATTGCAGATTGTACCGGTAAAGGTGATATGCTCTACTTGCACTATCATTGTTATTAAAAATTTAACATATTTATTTGCTCCACAAGCAGTTTAAGGAAATTGAAATGCCAGCTTATCGTTCAAAAACATCAACACATGGTCGTAACATGGCAGGTGCCCGTGCATTATGGCGCGCAACTGGCGTGAAAGATGATGATTTCGGAAAACCGATCATCGCAATCGCGAACTCTTTTACACAATTTGTACCGGGCCACGTTCACCTAAAAGATATGGGACAACTGGTTGCCGGTGCTGTTGAAGCTGCTGGCGGTATTGCTAAAGAATTCAATACTATCGCTGTTGACGATGGTATTGCGATGGGTCACTCAGGGATGCTTTATAGCTTACCGTCACGTGATCTCATTGCAGACTCAATTGAATACATGGTTAACGCTCACTGTGCTGATGCCATCGTTTGTATTTCTAACTGTGACAAAATCACCCCAGGAATGTTAATGGCGGCTTTACGTCTAAACATCCCTGTTATTTTTGTTTCAGGCGGCCCAATGGAAGCAGGTAAAACTAAGCTTTCAGATCAAATCATCAAACTAGACTTAGTTGATGCAATGGTAATGGGCGCTGATAAAACAGTCTCTGATGAAGATGTTGAAAAAGTAGAGCGTAGCGCTTGCCCTACCTGTGGTTCATGTTCTGGTATGTTTACAGCTAACTCGATGAACTGTCTTACTGAAGCATTAGGTTTATCATTACCAGGTAACGGTTCAATGTTAGCAACTCATGCTGACCGTGAACAATTATTTTTAGACGCTGGTAGCCGAATTGTTGATATCGCAAAACGCCATTATCAAGAAGATGATTACTCTGTATTACCTCGTTCAATTGCTAACCGTGCAGCTTTCGAAAACGCAATGGCATTAGATATTGCAATGGGTGGTTCAACGAATACAATTCTGCACTTGTTAGCTTGTGCACAAGAAGCTGAATTAGACTTTACCGTAGCGGATATGGATGAAATGTCTCGTCGTATTCCTCAGCTATGTAAAGTAGCGCCTTCAACGCCTAAATACCACATGGAAGATGTGCATCGTGCAGGTGGTGTAATGGCTATTTTAGGTGAGTTAGACAGGGCTGGTTTATTAAATGGCGACACACCAACTATCTTAAACATGACCATGCGTGAACAGTTAGCAAAATACGATATTATGCAAACGCAAGATCAAGCTATTATTGATTTTTACCGTGCAGGTCCGGCGGGTATCCGTACAACACAAGCATTCAGTCAGTCTTGTCGTTGGGATACTGTTGATAACGATCGTGCAGAAGGTTGTGTACGCTCTCTAGATAACGCTTTCAGTACTGAAGGTGGTTTAGCCGTATTATTCGGTAATATGGCTATTGACGGCGCTGTGGTTAAAACGGCAGGTGTTGATGATGATAACCTAACCTTTACTGGCCCAGCTAAAATATACGAAAGCCAAGATGATGCTGTTGAAGCAATCTTAGGTGGTAAAGTGGTTTCTGGTGATGTTGTTGTTATCCGTTACGAAGGCCCACAAGGTGGACCGGGTATGCAAGAAATGCTTTACCCAACGAGTTACTTAAAGTCAATGGGGTTAGGTAAAGAGTGTGCACTTATCACCGATGGTCGTTTCTCAGGTGGTACATCTGGTTTATCTATTGGTCATGTATCACCAGAAGCAGCTGCTGGCGGTGTCATTGGTTTAATTGAAAATGGTGACATTATCGATATCAACATTCCAACACGTGAAATGAACCTACAAGTATCTGATGAAGTACTAGCAGAGCGTCGTGCTAAACAAGATACTATCGGCTGGAAACCAGTTGATCGTATTCGCCCTATCTCAACGGCGTTAAAAGTTTATGCGTCAATGGCAACATCAGCAGATAAAGGTGCAGTACGAGATTTAACTAAACTTAAATAAAGTTTAAATAAATAGCCATACTGAACCTTACTAATAAGCCAGTGTCGACTTTAACGTCTCACTGGCTTTTTTGTCGCACTTTTCTAGAGATTGTTAACCCCACTGCCGCTAACAATAGCCCACTCTTTTAATCATTCACATTTGCCTTTATTATCACCAGAGAAAACTAACCGTTAAGGCGCTACCTATAATGCAAAATAAGCTATCGATTCGCTCCTATAGCAGTAAACCTGTAAGCCATACCCATCCGTTTAATCAACTAGTGCTGCCTTTACGTGGTGTTATTAATATCACAGTAGAAAACTTCAATGGTAAGGTTGCACCAGGCGAATGCGTTATTGTTAAGCGTGATCAACAGCATTTATTTACAGCTAATTCAGAGGCGAGGTTTGTTGTTGCTGATATGCAACAGTTACCCGCCAACCTGCTATCTTCAAACACGGTGGTATTTGCGATTAATCGTTCTCTTATTCATTATTTAAATGTCATAGAGAGCCAATTAGAAAACAAAATAAACCAACAACTAGAAAAGGTAATGTTTGATATGTTTTATCTCTTATTATCGGAGCTTACCTTACTGCCTAAAGTTGATAAACGCATTGCTGCAGTCATTTCATTTATAGAAAAAAATATTGCCCATTCAATTCAACTTAAACAATTAGCCGCCATTGCTTGTTTAAGCGAAACGCAGCTTAAAAAGAACTTTAAAGTGCAAACCAACAGCACTGTCATGGCATACGTTAGCAGAATACGAATGGAAAAAGCACAAGCTTTGTTAATTCATACAGATTACCCATTACAAATAATCGGTGAAAAAGTGGGCTATCAGGAACTGTCTACTTTTAGTATAAAATTTTCACAATACTTTGGTTTACCGCCGACTAAATTTAAAAAATAACTCGTCTTAATTGTTAATAAATGCGTCTTAATGGTTAAAAAGTCAGATCATATTTACTTTATTATTAGCTCTCAAACATAGCTTGGTAGACTTTATATGAACAATGACTTAAATAACGTTAAAGGTATATTAGCAATCATTTTTGCTAGCTTTTTATGGGGCACAACAGGCACAGTGGCTAGCTATGCACCACAAATAAACTCACTTGCTATTGGTGCTTTTTCAATGGGCGTCGGAGGCATATTTCTTGTTTTTAATGCTCGAGAAAAACTGCTAAAAAACAGTCAAAAATTATTAAGCTCACCAAAATTACTGCTACTCGGCAGCCTATCAATTGTTGTTTATCCACTCGCTTTTTATACCTCAATGCGATTATCTGGCGTGGCGATTGGTACAGTCATTTCTATTGCCAGTGCCCCTTTATTTGCTGCTTTATTAGAGCGTCTGATCAGCAAAAAGGCAATTTCTGCACAATGGTTAATAAGCTTTATCATCGGTGCAATTGGTATTGCCCTGTTGGCCTTAGGTAGGAAAATTGATAGTAATGCGAGCGATATTTATCAACAAAGCATTGGCATTATTTTAGGCTGTATCGCTGGCTTGAGTTACGCCAGTTATTCATGGGCAACTAGACAATTAATTGAAAAAGGAGTCGACTCACAGACTGCTATGTCTACTTTATTTGGTGGTGCGGCACTCCTTCTATTACCATCACTATGGTGGACTGTTGGAAACCTACCTTTCAGCTCAACCAACCTCAGCGTAGCCTTGTACCTTGCGATCGTACCAACGTTTATAGGTTACCTTCTTTTTGCTTTCGGTTTAAAGTTTGTGGACGCGAGTAAAGCAACCTTAATCACCCTGATTGAACCTTTAATTGCGACACTTTTAGCTGTATTTATTATTGGAGAAAAGTTTAAGTTGATCGGTTGGATTGGAGTCTTTTTTGTTTCCTTATGTTTATTGATTCAAACATGGAAGGTTAAAAAAACACCTCAATAAAAACAAAAAATAAGCAGAATGCATTTCTCTAAAAAAACAAAAAGTGATATAAGTAAGTGACATAAGTAAATAATATGGATTCTCACTTACACACTTAAATAAGGAAATTTAGTATGCTTTCTGCCATTAAAAATAAAATTCCCACACAGCTCAAGTTAGCGGTTTTATCACTTTCAATCTTCTCAATCAGTCAAACAGCCATCGCAGCAACAACACCCGCTATTTATAGCCAAATGGCAATCCACCATCCAGTATGGGCAAAAAGTGGCATGGTTGCAACACAGGAAGCACTAGCAACAAAAATTGGTGTAGAGATTTTAAAACAAGGTGGTAACGCTGTGGATGCCGCGGTTGCTGTAGGTTATGCACTGGCAGTAACCCTACCACGAGCAGGTAACTTAGGCGGTGGTGGTTTTATGCTTGTCTACCTAGCAGAGAAACAGCAAGTAATTGCCATTGATTACCGAGAAAAAGCGCCTGCAGATGCTTCTAGAGATATGTATTTAGATGAAAATGGTGAAGTAACACCTAACTTATCTAAATTCCATGGTTTAGCTATTGGTACGCCCGGAACCGTGATGGGGTTAGAGCATGCCCGTAAAACTTATGGCACCCTTTCAAGAGAGCAATTACTTGCACCAGCAATTAAGCTCGCTAAAGAAGGTATTACTGTCACACCTGATTTAGCTGGTTCGTTAGCAGCATTAAAAGATAGATTAGGTAAATCAGAAGAAGCCAAAAACATTTTCTATAAAGAAGACGGGGTTAATTACGCGCCCGGTGACACACTGAAACAAACAGACCTAGCCGATACATTAACCATTATTAGTGAGCAAGGTGAAAAAGGCTTTTACGAAGGAAAAATTGCCAAAGCAATTGCCGCAAGTATCCAAGAAGCTGGCGGTATCGTGACAGAAAATGATTTAAAAAATTACCACTCTGTCGATAGAAAAGCGATTGAAGGTACATATCGAGGATACCAAGTATTCTCTATGCCACCACCATCTTCGGGCGGTGTTCATATAGTGCAAATATTAAATATGCTAGAAAATTATGACATCACAGCAATGGGTCATAATAGCGCACAACATATTCATACATTAGTGGAAAGCATGCGTAGAGCCTATGCAGATAGAAGCCTACATTTAGGCGATAGTGATTTCGTCAAAGTTCCGGTAAAAACATTAACCAGCAAAGCATATGCAAAACAACTTGTTGATACTATCGATCCGGATAAAGCTACACCAAGTAAAGATATTCAACCCGATGCAAACTTACCTTATGAAAGTAACCAAACCACTCACTTCAGTGTAGTCGATAAATGGGGCAATGCTGTCGCGAATACTTATACCTTAAATTACAGTTATGGTTCTGGAATTGTCGCTAAAGGTACAGGTGTTTTATTAAATAATGAAATGGATGATTTCTCTGCGAAACCGGGACATGCTAATGGGTATGGTTTAATTGGTGGTGAAGCAAATGCAATTGCACCTGGGAAGCGCCCACTGAGCTCAATGAGCCCTACGGTTATTCTCAAAGATAACGAGTTGTTTATGGTTACAGGCACACCGGGTGGCTCACGTATTATAACCACTACCTTACAGGTTATCTCTAACGTGATTGATTATGGTATGAATATCGCAGATGCGACTTCAGCAACACGTATTCACCACCAATGGTTACCAGACTACATACGTGTTGAATCTGGGTTAAGTGCAGACACAGTGAATATTTTGGAAGCTAAAGGCCACCAGCTTAAAGTACAAGAGTCGATGGGAAGTACACAAAGTATCATGACCTCTGAAAACGGCTTATACGGAGCGTCAGATCCACGTCGTCCATCATCATTAAGTGCAGGTTATTAATAATATAAAATAAGCAATAACATTAACTATTTGATGATATTGCGACTTAAAAATGAAAGGGCCTGATATCGGCCCTTTCGATTTAGCTTCTCTGCCTAAACCATCACCTACCTATCTCCCCTTTAAAATATTAATAGCCGTAGCAGTGCTAAATAAACATTTTGCTTCGAGTATAAGCCATTAATAACAAAAGTTATCTTTATCGCTACAACCTTTCCAATAAAGCCTTAAAGGGTAATAGGTCACCAACAATAGAATTAAGTAAATCTTCACGAATAGGTAGCAATAGAGTATTAATACAGAGATATTAAAGGATAACTAACTGTGATTTGGTCAAGGTAAACAAAGCAGTATTTATTGAAAGGTTAAATAATATTCATAGCCCAAAGGTAACACAAAGTCTTTAGGTGAATGAATCATTTATATTATTAAGGAGATGTCCTTTGCTATAACATCTTTTTAGACAACTCCCCTATCCTTGTTTAAGGATAATACTAACCTAAGTAAAAATATGATCTAATTGATTTATCTATTGCGATTAAAGCAACTCAGATAGCGCATATAAAAAAGACAGATTTTAAACTACTTGCCTGTAAGCAAACTTCACTTAAGTAAAATGTAACAAGGTAAAGAGGCGAAATGCTTTTTTTATTCATTGCACGTACAAGGGAGGCTGAAAAAAGAAGTCGCAGAGCTCCTTCGCTCATGGTACTAAGCTGACGCTTAATTCGCCCACCGCCCCAAAAAACACTTAATTTCTACTTCGGGGCGGTGACTTTAATCTCCCTGCTTGCATCAAAGTAAAAAAAACAAAACAAACTTCATCTAAATAAAATGCAAAAAGGCAAAGAGCGAAGTGCTTTGTTTTATTGACTGCATCTACAAGAGAGGCTGAAAAAAGGCAATAAAAAAGCCGCGATAAACGCGGCTTATTAAACATGGTAAAACAGGCTAATTATAGAGAGTTAGCTGTTTCAACTACGTTTTTAACAGTGAAACCAAACATTTCAAATAATTGATCAGCAGGTGCAGATTCACCAAATGTCGTCATACCAATTACTTTACCGTTTAGGCCAACGTATTTGTACCAGTAATCAGCAATACCAGCTTCAATTGCAACACGTTTAGTCACTGCCGCAGGTAATACAGACTCTTTGTATTCAGCAGATTGAAGTTCAAATTGCTCAGTACAAGGGATTGATACAACACGTACTGCTTTACCTGATGCTGTTAGTTCAGCAGCAGCTTGCATTGCTAATTCAACTTCTGAACCAGTTGCAATTAAGATAATTTCAGCAGGAGTCTCGCTATCAAGTAGTACATAACCACCTTTTGCAACGTCAGCTAATTGCTGTGCATCACGCGCTTGTGGTTTTAGGTTTTGACGGCTAAAGATAAGTGATGACGGTGCATCAACAGATTCAATTGCAAATTTCCAAGCAACAGCAGATTCAACACTGTCACATGGGCGCCATGTGTTCATATTTGGCGTTAAACGTAAGCTTGCAATTTGTTCTACAGGTTGGTGAGTTGGACCATCTTCACCAAGACCAATTGAGTCATGTGTAAACACTTGAATAGAACGTTGTTTCATTAATGCAGACATACGTAATGCGTTACGTGCATATTCCATGAACATCAAGAACGTTGCGCCGTAAGGAACAAAACCTTTGTGTAATGCGATACCGTTAATGATAGCGGCCATTGCAAACTCACGTACACCGTAATGTAGGTAGTTTCCTGCAGCATCATCAGCAGTAATAGCTTTAGTACCAGACCACATAGTTAAGTTTGATGGTGCTAAGTCAGCAGAACCACCTAGTAACTCAGGTAGCATTGCACCGTAAGCTTCGATACAGTTTTGTGATGCTTTACGTGTCGCGATATTACCTTGGTTTGCTTGTAAATCAGCAATGTATGCTGAAGATTTTGCTTCCCAGTCAGTTGGTAATTCATTATTTACACGACGCTTGTATTCGCTTGCTAATTCAGGGTAAGCAGATGCGTATGCAGCAAACTTATCTTCCCAAGATTGCTCAGCAGCTTGACCTTGCTCTTTGTTATCCCAACCAGCGTAGATGTCAGCAGGAATCTCAAACGGACCGTGGTTCCAACCTAATGCTTTACGTGTAGCAGCAATTTCATCGTGACCTAGTGGTGCACCGTGACAGTCATGTGTACCTTGCTTAGCAGGAGAACCAAAACCAATGATTGTTTTACAACAAATGATAGTCGGTTTAGTCGTTTCCGCTTTAGCAGCAATGATAGCGTCTTTAATTTCTTCAGCGTTATGGCCATCAACAGAAAGCACTTGCCATCCGTAAGACTCAAAACGTTTCGGTGTATCATCAGTGAACCAACCTTCTACTTCACCGTCAATTGAAATACCGTTGTCATCCCAAAATGCAATTAGTTTACCTAGGCCCAATGTACCAGCTAGAGAACACGCTTCATGAGAAATACCTTCCATTAAACAACCATCACCTAAGAAAGCGTAAGTGTTATGGTCAACAATTTCATGGCCGTCTTTATTAAATTGCGCTGCTAATGATTTTTCAGCAATCGCCATACCAACAGCATTAGTGATACCTTGACCTAATGGGCCTGTTGTTGTCTCAACACCAGGTGCATAACCATACTCTGGGTGACCAGGTGTTTTTGAATGTAACTGACGGAAACCTTTAAGATCGTCAATTGACAGATCATAACCAGTTAGATGCAATAGAGAATAAATAAGCATTGAACCATGACCATTAGAAAGAATAAAACGGTCGCGATCAGCCCAATCAGGGTTAGTCGGGTTGTGCTTTAGAAAGTCAGTCCATAGAACTTGTGCAATATCGGCCATACCCATTGGTGCGCCTGGGTGACCTGAATTGGCTTGTTGGACAGCATCCATACTAAGGGCGCGAATTGCATTAGCTAACTCTTGACGAGAAGGCATCTGTTTCTCCTGATTACATTTTGGTTTAATAGAAATTGCGGATATATAGGGTGCGGATTATCCCAAATCCCCTGTACAGGGGCAAACGATAATTTACTAGTTGATCACATATTTGCGTTAAATAAATAAATTTATCGCTAAGCTTTTAAATTTAAAAGGATAAATATAAATATAAAAATAAAAAAAGGAGGCAAAACCTCCTTTAAAAGCTTAAAAAAATTGATTTTTAGCTTTGTTGTTCTGCGTAACCAGTATCTCGGTTAGGACCAAACACAAAAATAATCCCTTTATCTAATAATAACTGTGTAGTTTTATCAAAAAAAGTAATCGCCTGATCATTCGGCATATGTTTTAAAATCAGTTCAATCACAACATCAAAACCTACTGCATCAGGTAATGCTTTAGATAACTCACCTGACTCGATGAAGTATAGATAGGTATTAATTTTCTCTTGTAATGTAAATAAATGTATATTTTCATCATCCCAAAGTAGCGAATCAATAATACTTAAGAATACACGCTTCGCTTCTTTTTCCATTCCGATAGCATCAATGCTATCAGTATCAACTACACTCATAATTTACCTTTTGAAATAATATTAATTAAATAGGATTACTCTGAACCGAGTGGGAAAAGCTGGCGCCACATTGCCATTCCACCTTCAACACTGTAAGTATCTTTGTAGCCTTGCTCTGCTAAATATTGCGCAACCCCTTTACTACTATTACCATGATAGCAAACCACAAAGACAGGCGTATCAACATCAATCTTATCCATAAACACTGGCAGTGTTTCATTATTCAAATTGAATGCCCCAGGTGCATGATCTGCTGCGTAAGACTGTGCGTCTCGCGTATCGACTAAGATAGCCTTTTCACTTTGTAATCGTTGCTTTGTTTCTGCTATTTCTATCAATTTAAACGAAGGCATTAAATTTCCTTTTTGACATGTTTGATGCTCTAATTCCTGCAAAGAAGTTTATAAAACGAGGATTTACCTTTCAACTATTTATATTGTGCACTAAAATAGTCGTTTGTATATTTCATATTCTCTTTGTATTAATGAAATATTTTATTATAAAAGTAGCCTAAACCATATCATAAACTGCTTTAACTAACCTCGCATAACTGAGTATTCTAATGCTAAATCAAAAACTAACTTACCTCAGCTCACTATTAATATTCTTGTATTCAACTACTATCTTAGCAACGGGGAAAAGTTATTCTTATATCGCTGCTATGTTATGTTTAGTTTCCTTAACCACTTTACCTAAATTAATAAAAAATAAACGCCCTACTGACTTCTATCTGATAACCAGTGCATTTATGGGGTACTTCTTGACCACAGGTTTATCCCTTCTGTTACTGGGAGGAAAGTTAAGCAATCTTGATATGCCTAGCCGTGTTCTTTTTGTTATTCCCGTCTTTATTTTTCTTTTACATTATCCACCTAAAAAAGAATGGCTTTTTAGTGGTATTTTGGCAGGCTCTTTCCTGAGTGGCATGATCGCTCTATACCATTATCAAATTCTTGAGATCAGGGCATTTAGTAGCTTTAAATATATGGTTATTCAATCTGGCAACATGGCTATGTCATTAGGTGTGTTTTCATTGATCATATCAATACAATATCTTAAAGATAAAAGAGGCTACTTAACCGCAATTGCTTTAATTTGTGCTTCATTTGGTTTTTTAGCAAGCTTATTATCAGGTGCTCGAGGCGGTTGGCTAATTGCTCCTTTTGTTATTGTCTGGTTACTGCTCATCAATCGCCAACTGATAACAAAAAAGGTGATATTAGTGCTCCTTATTATCTCTGTGGTAGGTGGTGTTGTGTCTAAAGATTTAGTGGAGCGACGTGTACAGAAAGTAATTGATGATTTAACTTTATTTAGTGAAAAAGGTAATAGTAATACATCTGTGGGTGCCCGTTTAGAAATGTGGAAAAGTGGTATATACACTTTCAAAAGTAACCCTATCTTTGGGTCTGGCTACCAAAATAGGCTTCAACATAAACAAGCTTTAGTGGATCAAAAAATAGTTGCTCCTGTTGTTCTTAAGTATGAACGCTTACATAACAATTATATTGAAGAAGCATCAACAAAAGGAGCGATTGGCATATTAGCATTATTGTTGTTTTTTTGTGTCCCTTTGTATTTATTTTCCAGCACACACAAGGTAAAACACAATCCTAATACTGACATTTTTAGACAATTAGGTATCGCACATATTGTGTTAGTTATGGGGTACTGTTTGACACAAAACTATGTAAATCATCATTCAGGAATATTACATTACTTATTTTACACCGTAATTTTTTATGCTTTGTTTGTGCAAACAGACAAACTAAAAAAATAATAAAATGATATTATTGACGGTCGAACTTTAAAGGTAATTCAGTGACTGAAAGTATCATTTTATCGGTAATTTTAAAAACTAACTTATTTAAGTTAGTATAATCAACGTTAACTAACTAAAAAATTGAGGAAAAACTATATGTTCATAGTCACTGGTGGTGCAGGTTTTATCGGCAGTAATATTGTTAAATCATTAAATGATCGCGGTATTACAGATATACTGGTTGTTGACGACCTGACTGATGGCACTAAATTCGTAAACTTAGTTGACCTAAAAATTATGGACTACATGGATAAAGATGAGTTTATTAATCAAATAGTCTCAGGACAAGAGTTTGGTGATGTTGACGCAATCTTCCACGAAGGTGCTTGCTCTGCAACCACTGAATGGGATGGGAAATTCATGATGGAAAATAATTATGAATACTCAAAAGATCTACTGCATTACTGTATTGAAAGAGATATCCCATTTTTATACGCCTCTTCAGCAGCAACTTATGGCGGCAATAATACATTCAAAGAAGAATTAGAATTTGAAAAGCCATTAAATGTGTATGGTTACTCTAAATTTCAATTCGATCAATACGTACGAAATCTATGGAAAGATGCAGAAGAACACGGTGAAATGTTACCGCAAATTACTGGCTTCCGTTATTTCAATGTCTATGGTCCAAAAGAACAACATAAAGGCAGCATGGCCAGCGTTGCTTTCCACTTAAATAACCAGATCAATGCCGGAGAAAACGCGAAATTATTCGAAGGTGAGCATAAGCGTGACTTCGTATATATAGATGATGTTTGTAAAGTTAACTTATGGTTCTTTGACAATATTGTTTCTGGTATTTTCAACCTAGGTACAGGTAAAGCAGAGTCTTTCTTAGAAGTGGGTAAAGCTGTTGTTGAATATCATAAAAATGAAAAAGGAAGCCATGCTGAAATAGAACGCATTCCTTTCCCAGATCATCTAAAAGGCCGATACCAAAGCTTTACTGAAGCAGATTTAACCAATTTACGTGCTGCAGGTTACACAGATAGCTTTACCTCAGTCGCAGAAGGGACAACTAAATATATGTCATGGTTAAACAAATAGAATGAAAATTTTAATTATCGGCCCTTCATGGGTCGGTGATATGGTGATGTCTCAAAGTCTCTATATCACCTTAACAAACTTACACCCTGGGGCTATTATCGATGTAATGGCTCCGGCTTGGTGTAAGCCAATTTTAGAGCGCATGCCTGAAGTCAATAAAGCAATTGAAATGCCTTTAACACATGGCCAATTTAGCTTTTTTGAGAGACGTAAACTAGGCATAGCTTTACAAAAAGAACAATATAATCAAGCTTATATTTTACCTAATTCTGCTAAATCAGCATTAATTCCATTTTTTGCCAAAGTCCCTACTCGAACAGGGTGGAAAGGTGAAATGCGTTATGGTTTATTAAATGATTTACGCCCTAACAAAAAATCATTTCAATATATGGTTGAGCGTTATGTTGCACTTGCTTACCCTAAGCAAGAAATGCAAGATTCGAGCAGCCTAGGCGGATTAAATAAAATAGCAAAACCTGCCTTGTTTATCGATAAGAATTTACAGCAACAAGCCATTAATAAATTTAATATTAGCCTCGACTCCCCTGTTGTTGGGCTTTGTCCAGGAGCCGAGTTTGGCCCTTCTAAACGCTGGCCTGAGCAACACTATGCAAAGGTCGCCAATGAAATGATAAAGCAAGGCTTTCAAGTCTGCTTATTTGGTTCCGCTAAGGACAGAGATGTCACGGAACAAATTAAAAACCAAGTTGATAGTGCTCAGCAAGATAAAGTACATAACCTTGCAGGTAGCACCAACCTAATTGAAGCAGTTGATTTACTCGCAAACTGTGAGATTGTCGTCAGTAATGACTCAGGACTCATGCATGTTGCAGCAGCTGTTGGCTGTAAAGTGGTGGCTGTATATGGCTCAACATCTCCTAAATATACTCCACCATTAGCAGGTTCTGTTGAAATTGTCAGTACAGATATCGAGTGCCGACCTTGCTTTGAAAGAGAGTGTGAGTTTTCGCATATGAAATGTTTAACAGAATTAACCCCTGAAAGCGTTTTATTAAGCATTAAAAAACTCCGCGCAATTAAAGTCGCGTCATGTTAGTTCGTTTTTTCTATACCCTTATATTAGTCTTAGTTTCCCCTTTCTTTTTATATTCTCTGTATAAAAAGAAACCTGGGAAGCCGAGTGTAGGTAAGCGCTGGAAAGAGCACTTCGGTATAACACCTGCCTTAGAAACGCTGCAACAGCCAATTTGGATACATGCTGTTTCTGTTGGTGAAGTGTTAGCTGTTTCGCCTTTGATAAAACGTTTAAAACAGAAATACCCTGACCAAGCGATAGTATTAACAACGACCACTAGCACTGGAGCAGAACAAGCGAGCAAATTAAACAGCTTAGTAGAACATCGCTATATGCCACTTGATTTCAGTTTTTGTGTTACCTCATTTATCAAAAAAATAAACCCTAGCCAATTATTTATCATGGAAACTGAGCTATGGCCAAATACATTACATTCAGCTGCAAATGCTAATTTACCTATTACAATTATTAATGCGCGACTGTCGCAACGTTCAGCAGATCGTTATGCAAAAGTCCCAGCTATCTTCAAGTTACTCTCTCAGCATATAACTCAAGTGTTGTGCCAGCATATAGATGATGCAAATCGTTTTATAACGCTTGGTGTAAATAAGGATAAGATAAAGGTCACCGGATCAATAAAATTTGATATTGAGATAACCGAGCAAGTTAAACAACAGGCTACATCTCTAAGAAATGAGTTAGGCTTACAGCGCCCAGTTTGGATTGCAGCCAGTACCCATCAAGGCGAAGATGAGCAAGTTTTAGAAGCGCATAAATTACTGCTAAAACAACATTCAAATGCATTATTAATACTCGTTCCTCGTCATCCAGAACGCTTTGATAGTGTGTATACACTTGCATCGAAAGAATATTGTTTTGATACAACTAGACGCAGTGATAATCAAACGGTCAGCGTAAATACGCAGGTTTACCTTGCTGATACTATGGGTGAAATGTTGATGTTATTAGGAGCTGCAGATCTTTGTTTTATGGGGGGGAGCTTAATAGGTGATAAAGTCGGAGGACATAATTTATTAGAGCCTGCAGCGCTGGGTATTGCGAGCATCACAGGACCAAGCTACTTCAACTTTACAGACATCACTAAGCAATTATGTGCAGCTGATGCGACAACGATTGTTAAAGATTCAGAGCAATTAGCTACCGTAACAGCAGCGTTATTTAACGATAACATGAAGCGCCTAACTCAAGGGCAATCCGCTTTAAAAGTAGTGAAGTCAAATCAAGGGGCTATTAACCAAACATTAGCAGAATTTAATTTATAACTGCCCTGAACGCTCAAAATATTTTTGCGCGACAAGCAGCTCAATTAGCTTCTCTCTTTTTTCATCTTTAAATTGTTCAACATATTGATTAGCATTGTTAATAATCTGCAATGCTTTATCTTCGTTCGCCAAATAATAGTTCATTTTTTCGATTAAGTCAGAATAATCCCCCTTAAGCTCAACATAATGAACTCCAGCTTCTAGCCTACCTTCCATAAACCATGTTTCAAACTTAGGTTTAGACATCATGCATAATGAATTTGATGACATCACCCATTTCAGGTTGGTGGCAACATCATTACCTTCGATACACAATAAGAATTTATATTGTAGCTGTTCATTAATACACATAAATTCTTTTTCCCAAGGGTTTCCTCGGTAGGGCTTAGTTTGCCCGATATTACACATTTTATGTGCATAAAACTGTTTGAGTACTTGTACTCGATGCGGTTGGTAACCTACTCCTCGCCATACGCTCATATTTTTTTTGTCTTTATAAGGTATCTCATCCTTAATAAAATTGAAGTGTCGAATTTTATTCAATTTTAACAGTACTGAGTTTTCATTATGGCCATTAATAGGGCGACTTTTAACAAAGCTAGGGGAATTGGGGATACAGGTAACATCCCCTGCTATCATAGAAAACTTAAATGAAGATGGAAAATATTTTATAACATTACGCATATCAAAATAATAAGTTGTACCTTTCGTTTTCTTATATGAGGCAACACAATGTTCAAACTTAATATCAAGATTAACAACAGATAATTTATTGTAGTAATCAACTCGACTTTTAATGTAACCCTGGTTTTCACAGGATAATTTATTTAAATTCCTTTTAAGTAAACGGCGAAAGATAACATTAGGAACAAATAGTCCTAGTGCATTAAAAAAATAATAAGAAAAACGTTTTATTTGATTCTTATTGTTCATTGTGCCTGTCTTAATACAATTGAAAATAGGATAATGGTAACTTACTTAACTGATTGATAAATAGTATTATATAGGGAACTTGTAAAAGTTATATCAAATTCTTTCAATTTTTCTTGAGCTCCATCCTGTAAACACGCTTTTAAATCACTATCGGATGTAATAGCAACAATTGCACTGGCTAAAGACTCTCCGTTCTTAGCTTCAATTAATAACCCACTAACACGATCTTCAATAATATCAGGAATACCACCAGCATTACTGCCTATCACAGGTAATCCAGCTTTAATAGCCTCTAAAATTACCGAACCTAGGCCTTCGCTGTCAGAAGGGTGAATAAGCAAATCTGCAGCAGTAAACCAACTTCCCATATCACTTTGTTTACCAGCAAAAGTAATGTTCTTCATTCCTGTTGACTGTGCTAATAAACTTTCTTTTTCAGGCCCCTCGCCAAGTAACACCAAATGTAGATCCGGCTGTGTTATTTCCAATAACTTAAAAGCCTCGATACTGGTTCGATGTCCTTTATGTTTTAATAAATTAGAAGCTTGGATAATAATCTTTTTACCTTTAAAACGGGTTTTAATCTCAGCGACAAACTTTTCATTTGCAGGGTAAAACACAGGCGAGCTAGGTATTTTTTGGATATTAGCTTGTGGGTGGCGCAATTTAATTGCATCGACAATGGCTGTACTTAATCCAATTAAACAAGAAGCATTACTGTAAGCACGATTAGCAAGCCATTTATCTTTTAGCGGGTTATCAATGCGACGCGTTATAATATAGGGAACATTAAATAAGCACTTTTGTATCAAAGCCCAATAAATTGCACGCCCTTCGTGTACATGTATTAAGTCACAATCCACCGTCGTTTTTTTATGGTGCGCCCCTGTAAAGTGCGATGCTAATACAAGTTTAACGGGTAATTTTTTTATTTCATCAACAAACGGGCTTTTAGGGTTAGCAACAACCGTTAACTGATAACCTTCGACAACTTGTTGTTTTATTAATTGTAACGTTTGGCGTTCACCACCGCTGAAGCCTGATGCTAAATTGACATGACAAATATGCATTTTAAATCCCTTTACTTATTTTTTTTTACATAATCGCGAAGCCAAAGATCAGCATAACGAGTGAAAACAACATTTGCACTTAATATCGCTAAAAGTAAGCCATGTCTACCATCTAAAAAACCTTTTTGAATAAAGTACATTTTGATGAAGCGAAAAAAACCATGGGAGATAGCCTGGCTAAAAGAAGCCTTTTTACGCCCTTCCCTTTGATCTACCCATGAGGATATGTAGAGCGAAGTTTTTTGAGTGTATTGTGATAAGTTATCAAAAGTAAAATGAAGTAAATTCCCTTCTAACTTATTAATAATATAACCTTTAGGAACATCGACTTGTTCGTGTACTAATGAATCATTATATTGCATTTCAGTACGAGGGTATAAACGTAACACCCAATCAGGGCTCCAACCAGAGTGCTTAATATAAGACCCAAAGGCTTTACTTAAGCGGTTTATTTTATAACAGCATGCCTGATTATTTTCTTTTACTGCATTTAAAATAGTTTCTTTTAGTTGCTCTGTGACAACCTCATCAGCATCAAGTGCCAAAACCCAAGTTGATTGCATATAAGACTGTGCTATTTGACGTTGTTTACCAAAGCCTGGCCATTTAGAGTGTACATAAAACTTATCAGTATATTTTGCTGCAATCTCAGCAGTATTATCTGTACTACCAGAGTCGACAATCACAATTTCATCAACCCAATCTTTTACTGATTCTAAACAATTTTCTAAATGAACCTGCTCATTTTTTACTATCATTAAAACGCCAATAGTTGTCTTTTTCATCTTTGTTCTCTTTATTTTTTTAATATCATACCTGTAATGTAATCAGTTGCATAATACACGGACAAGTCATTGACATCGTAATCCATAAAAAATTCTATATTATCAATGAAATATGTAACTCCCTCCAAATATTATCGCAAAAAATAATAGAAATTACCTTGGCTAAAAACATATAAAAAAGATAATGGTAAAACAGTATTTTGGTTAATTTAATTCATGTCACTGAGTGATTTATACCTGTTCATACGCTTTTAATAACAACTGCCAATCCTTGATCGTCCATTTGATTTGTCGTTTTTTTAATTCTTTCTTAAAAGAGCGTAATAGACGCTGTAGATTAACTGCTTTCCAACTATCACCTTCTTCTTGATAACATTTGTCAAAGTCGATAATCCACGCTTTAGCGTCTTTATCTATTAAAATATTATGGATATTTAAGTCGGTATGATTCACTTGGGCGCGATGCATTTTTTTTATTTGAATAGCAATCGCTTTATATTCATTTTCTGTCAGTGCTCGCTGTTGCAATAAGTCAACTAAGTCAGAGGCATTTGGAATTTTTTCAGAGAGTAAATCCGCCTTATAAAATAGACCCTTCTTCACCACTCTAGCGGCAATCGGTTTAGGGACATTTACGTCAGATTTAATTAATTTTTGCAACAGCCTGAACTCTGCAACAGAGCGTGTTTTTTGCCAACCTAAAAATAAATAATGGTCTGCGATTAGTTTTCCAAATAAGCCGCCGCGACGATAATGACGCAGTGCCCCTTGCATTGTTTCTAGCTGAACAAACCAAGTAGTGCCTCGCCCTGAAGCTGATCCCACCACTTTATTTGCAGACTGCCAATATTGAGGATCAAAACAACGTTCAATATTTTCATCAATTAAGCTATCATCGAATACGATATATAAATTATTTTGCTCAACCGTTTTCAGCATGATTATGACCCATTAACCCAAAAATAAGATATTAACATGCCTTTATTTACATCTGCACCAAAATCTATCTGCTTACTGCGTCTTTCCGCTATTGGTGATGTTTGCCATGCTGTGGCCATGGTGCAAGCCATTCAAAAGCAATGGCCAAGCACTAAAATAACTTGGATTATGGGGAAAATAGAGGCTCAATTATTAAATGACCTACCTGGTGTAGAGGTCATTATTTTTGATAAGAAAAGCGGTTATAAAGGAATGAAAGCAATTTGGAAGCAACTTTCTGATCGCAAGTTTGATGCGTTATTACATATGCAGCTTGCATTGAGGGCCAGTGCATTAACAGTAGGAATTAAAGCAAAGTATAAAATCGGCTTTAATTTTAAGCGTGCTAAAGAAGGCCAGTGGTTATTCACCAATAAAAAAATCTCAGATAAAAACTCGTTACATGTATTGGATAGCTTTTTTGAATTTGCTTACTTTCTTGGTATTGATAAAACATCCCCTCATTGGAATATCCCTCTTAGTCGCGACGATATTCGCTTTGCACAACAAATTACAGAGGATGATAAACCGTTATTTGTGATCAGCCCTGCTGCCAGTAAAGACGAAAGAAACTGGCTAACAGAGCGTTATGCAGCGGTTGCAGACCATGCGGTAGAAAAAGGTTACACAGTTGTATTGTGTGGTTCACCAATGCTAAGAGAGCAGAAATTAGGGGAGCAAATTGAACACAGTATGCAGCACTCAGCGACCAATCTCATTGGTAAAACCTCATTAAAACAATTAACGGCAACATTAAAGCAAGCGAGCTTAGTGCTTGCACCAGACTCAGGTCCAGCGCATATCGCCACTACACAAGGTACCCAAGTGATTGGCTTATATGGACACAGTAACCCTAAGCGTACAGGGCCTTATCTTAGCCAAGATAACGTCATTAGTGTTTATGAGAAGCATGTTCAACAACAGCATAAAAAAGCGTTAAAAGACCTGCCTTGGAGTGCTCGTGCAAAAGGTGACCATATAATGCAAGGTATCAGGACAGAGCAAGTCATTAAAAAGTTTGATGAGCTTATACTGACAAATTAAAGAATAGATATGGTCTAAGTATGGTTAATTGCCAAGGCTAGCCCTTTTCCATCAAACCAATCCCCTTCAATGCTATAAACCCACATTTACTAGCAACGTAGAGCGCTATAAAAACAAAAAAGCCCCATTAAAAATTAATGAGGCTTTGTACTTTTAAAATCCGCTATTGAAGAATAATTACTTCCAAGCTTTCCAAGCATTGATTAAACCGTTGGTTGAGCAGTCATGACTTTCTACGCAGTCATTGTTACTTAATTCAGGTAAAATTTGTCCTGCTAATTGCTTGCCTAATTCCACTCCCCACTGGTCAAAAGTAAAGATATTCCAAATAACACCTTGGGTGAAAATCTTTTGCTCGTACATCGCGATCAATTGACCTAATGTTCTAGGTGTGATTTTTTTAACAAGGATAGAGTTGGTTGGTTTATTACCCTCAAATATTTTATATGGCACTAAATCAGCCACTTCCTCTAGAGATTTACCAGCGGCTGTAAACTCAGACTCTACTTGCATTTTGGTTTTACCAAAGGCTAATGCTTCGGTTTGAGCAAAGAAGTTTGATAGTAATTTAGGGTGGTGATCACCGGCTGGGTTATGGCTAACAGCTGGTGCGATAAAATCACAAGGAATTAATTTGGTCCCTTGATGCACTAACTGGTAAAAAGCATGTTGCCCATTTGTACCAGGTTCACCCCAAATGATAGGCCCTGTTTGGTAATCTACTGGGTCCCCATTACGGTCGGTACATTTACCATTAGATTCCATATTCCCCTGTTGGAAGTAAGCTGGGAAACGGTGCATATATTGATCATAAGGTAAGATCGCCTCAGACTCAGCACCATAGAAATTGTTATACCAAATACCAATCACAGCTAATAATACTGGAATGTTGTCTTTAAAATCAGTCGTCGCAAAATGCTGATCCATTTCATGAGCGCCGGCTAATAGCGCTTCGTAATTATCAAAGCCAACAGTTAATGCGATGGATAAACCAATTGCAGACCAAATTGAGTAACGTCCACCAACCCAATCCCAGAACTGGAACATATTCGCGGTATCGATACCAAACTCAGTAACTGCTGCGGTATTGGTTGAGAGTGCAGCGAAATGTTTTGCAACAAACGCTTCATCTTGTGCAAAATTTAAGAACCAATCACGAGCACTGTGTGCATTAGTCATGGTTTCTTGTGTAGTAAACGTTTTAGAAGCAATCAAGAATAACGTTGTTTCCGGATCCACCTTAGTGAGGGTTTCAACAATGTGTGTACCATCAACGTTAGAGACAAAGTGTGTCTCAATACCATCAACTTTATAAGGACGTAGCGCTTCTGTCACCATGTAAGGCCCTAAATCAGAGCCGCCGATACCGATATTAACGACATCGGTAATACGTTTACCGGTGTAACCTAACCATTCACCTGAATGCACCTTTTCACAAAATGCTTTCATTTGTGCTAGTACTTCATTGATTTTAGGCATGACATCTTCACCATCCACAAAAACAGGTGAATTACTACGGTTACGAAGTGCAGTATGTAAAACAGCGCGCCCTTCTGTAATATTAATTTTTTCTCCTGAGAACTGTGCTTTTATTGCGCTATCCAAATCAACTTCTTTAGCAAGATCTAACAGACTTGTTAAAATTTCTTCAGTGATTAGATTCTTAGAGAAATCTAATAAAAAGTCGTCGTTAAATTGGCGTGAAAATGTTTCAAAGCGCTGAGCATCCTCGGCAAACAATTCAGAAATTTGCATATCAGCGTGTTCATTAAATAAACTTTGTAACTTAGCCCAAGCTTTAGTTTGTGTTGGTTGAATATTTTTCAGCATAATAGAATCCCAAGTTTAAAATATTAGAGCAGTAATAATTCGTCGACGAATAACAGATTACCTTGATAGTAGAACACAGTCATAAAACACTACTATTTTCATGAATAAATCATAATAACAATTAATTTATACTACTTATGGTCAAAACGTAACATTAAATTAGCATAAAATAAGAAACAAAAAGAATCTCAGTATCAACAATAAAGATCCAAATATTCTTTAAATATTGCTATCATGCAAGGATTTAAAATGAACGATACATTTTTCCGTAAGGTAAGAGACAATCATGCAAGAAAACCCAGACAAAACAACCCATTTTGGTTTCAAAACCGTCGAAGAAGATAAAAAAGTAGAATTAGTTGCCGACGTATTCCACTCTGTAGCGGCCAAATACGACATCATGAATGATGTTTTATCAATGGGCATTCATCGCATCTGGAAGCGTTTTACGATTGATTGTTCTGGCGTACGTCAAGGTCAAAAAGTATTAGACTTGGCAGGCGGAACGGGTGATTTAACCGCTAAGTTCTCACGTATTGTAGGTAAAAATGGACAAGTAGTTTTAGCTGACATCAATGATTCAATGCTAAAGGTTGGCCGCACTAAATTACGTGATATGGGCCTTGAAGGAAACATTAGTTACGTTCAAGCCAATGCAGAAGAGCTGCCTTTTCCTGACAATCATTTTGATTTAATTACCATTGCCTTTGGTTTGCGTAACGTTACTGATAAAGATAAAGCACTTGCCTCTATCTACCGCGTGTTAAAACCAGGCGGCCGCTTACTTGTTTTAGAGTTTTCAAAACCAATTTATAGCCCGGTCAAAAAATTCTATGATTTCTATTCTTTTAATATTCTTCCTAAACTGGGTAAGTTAATCGCGAATGACAGTGAGAGTTATCAATATCTAGCTGAAAGTATTCGTATGCATCCAGATCAAGAGTCACTGAAAAAAATGATGGAAGATGTTGGCTTTGAAGGCACTGAATTCTTCAATTTAAGTGCTGGCATTGTTGCGTTACATCGTGGTTATAAATATTAACACCATAAACACAGAAAAACGGGACTTTAATGCCATTAGTTAATTTACTTTGTGGATTATTAGAAACAGGTGTAAATCAATTACACTCATTAGATAGCGGTGCCGCCGTAAAGCGTAAACAACTTAATGGCGTCGTCGTTGGTGTTAGCTTAAAGGAAGTCAACTTCCCTTTATATTTTGCTATTTCAGAGCAACAAGTTGATATTTTGCATCAATTTGAAGGTGAACCAAACTGCCGTATACAAGTCAGTTTGAGTGCACTAGGCAAAATACAAGATAATAATGAGCTGACCAATTTAATTAAAACAGACCAATTAGAAGTCGAAGGCGATATTCAGCTTGTACAGCAATTTGCGCAGTTATTAACTGAGATGGATATTGATTGGGAAGAGCATTTATCACACAAAGTAGGCGATGTGATTGCCCATAAACTTTGTTATCACGCTAAATCCTTAAGCAAAGAGTCTAAGAATCAGTTTTCTAAAATAGAAAAGCAAACTGCATTGTATTTAACCGAAGAGATTAAACTTGCACCGAGTGCTTTAGAGGTTGTTTATTTTTGTGATCAGGTATCACTATTAAATGAGCAAACTGAACGTTTAGAACAGCGAATAGAAAAGCGACTTACGAATAAGTAATTGGAAATAAATGATTAAAATTAAAGAGTTATCCCGTTTATATCAAATAGCTAAAACAATTATTGAATATGGGTTAATAGATCTCGCGCCGGAAGGCCAAATACCTAAGAGCTACTGGTTATTACGTACCTGTTTATTTTGGGTAAGCCCTAAGCATCAAGATAAAACGACACCTGAACGCTTACGCCTTAGTTTGCAATCTCTCGGTCCTATTTATATTAAATTAGGCCAAATGCTATCAACTCGTCGTGATTTGTTATCCCCTATTTACGCTGATCAACTCGCTTATTTACAAGATAATGTCCCTGCCTTTGATGGTGAGATCGCCATCAAGCAAATAGAAGAGGCTTTTCAGAAGCCTATACAAGATATTTTTACAAATTTTGATAAAGTTGCCTTAGCGTCAGCCTCTATTGCGCAAGTCCATACTGCTACCCTTAAAGAAGATGGTCGTGAAGTGGTCATCAAAGTAACCCGTCCTGATATTCATCAAACCATTGTTGCAGATATCCAACTCATGAAGTGGTTAGCAGGTTTAGTGCAACGTTTTGTAAAACAGGCAAAACGCTTACGCCCTGTAGAAGTCATTAAAGAATATGAGAAAACCATTCTAGATGAACTCGATTTAATGCGTGAAGGTGCTAATGCCATTCAATTACGTCGTAACTTCTTAAACTCTAAAGTCTTATATGTCCCTGAAATCTATTCAGACTACTGTACTAAAAATGCATTAGTGATGGAGCGTATTTACGGCATTCCAGTATCAGACATCGCAGCTTTAGAAGCACAAAATACTAACTTTAAATTACTTGCTGAACGCGGTGTTGAAGCCTTTTTCACCCAAGTATTTAGAGACAGCTTTTTTCATGCTGATATGCACCCCGGCAATGTCTTTGTTTCCTACGAGCATCCTGAAGATCCGCTTTGGATTGGCATTGATTGTGGCATAGTTGGTACTTTAACCAACGAAGATAAGCGTTACCTAGCCGAAAACTTTTTAGCCTTTTTCAATCGAGATTACCGACAAGTCGCGCAGCTGCACATTGACTCTGGTTGGGTACCTGCAGATACACCTGTTGAAGAATTTGAATTTGCTATTAGAGCAGTATGCGAACCTATATTTGAAAAGCCATTATCGGAAATTTCTTTTGCACAGGTATTGATTAACTTATTCAACACAGCCCGTCGTTTTAACATGCAAGTACAACCACAACTTGTGTTATTACAAAAAACCTTATTATACATTGAAGGTTTAGGCCGTCAGCTATATCCACAGTTAGACTTATGGGACACCGCTAAGCCTTTCTTAGAAAATTGGATGATGGAACAAGTTAGTCCTAAAACGCTGATCAAAAAAATAAAGACAAAAGCGCCCTTTTGGTTAGAGAAGTTGCCGGACATTCCAGAGTTGGTTTACCACAATTTAGCGCAAACAAAACAAGTTCAACAGCAACAGCAGTTATTAATACAACGCTTGAATGAACAACAAAGCCGTAATAGTAAAAACCAGGTCATTACCGCCTTAGCAATTACATTAAGTATTATTTCTACACTTCTATATTTGCAAGACGATGGCAAGATTAACTTGTATTTAACAGTTCCTGCAGTAATATCTTGGGTACTTGCTTGGCGATTTAATAAATAAATATGACAACTGTAGTAAAAAGTTCACATTAATAGGTTATTGTTAATCAATTAATTTACAACATCATTTACACATAGGAAAAATATTATGGGCGGTATCGGAATTTGGCAGTTAGTTATTATTGCTGTGATTGTTATTCTTTTATTTGGAACAAAAAAGTTACGCGGTATTGGCACTGATTTAGGTGGTGCAATTAAAGGCTTCAAAAAAGCAGTAAAAGATGACAATAATACTACGGAATTAGATAAAAAATCACCAGAAAGCCTAAAGGCTGAAAAGAGTGAAACAAAAGACTAATACCAAGCACACTCATTAAGACTTCTACTTTACTTCGCAATACGATGTAGACCATAAATAACTTTTTGAGTGTCATCGACATAACTTTTTTGAAGACGACCACCTAACAGAGTTCGATGCTAAAAATGTTAGGTAGGTTTTAGTAAAAGGCACATCATTTAATGTTTGATATTGGTTTCTGGGAGATAGTTTTAATCTCCGTCATTGGCCTTGTTGTACTAGGTCCACAACGCTTACCTATTGCTATCCGCACTGTTTTAAAATGGGTTAATACGGCCAAAAACATGGCAAACTCAGTTAAAAGTGAGATCTCTCAAGAACTTGAGTTGCATGAGATAAATGAGAATATGATCAAAAAAGGTAAGCAGGAGCTAGAGCAATTAAATCCTAACCTAAAAGCATCGATTGATGAGATAAAGCAGGATGTTGAACAGTTTACTCAACCCTACAAAAAAGAAGTTGATGAGCTTAAGAAAGCGACCACAGAAACAACACAGCCTATTACTAATGAGGCAGCTTCAGAAAAAACACCTCCGCAGGATAAATAACCCATGAGTGAGTCAATGTCAGATCAAGAACAACATAGCTTGCCACTAATAACCCACCTTTTAGAATTGAGAGATAGACTGCTAAAAGTGGTGATCATTGTCTTAGTGTTATTTTTAGGTTTGGTTTATTTTTCCAATGATATTTACCAGTACATCGCAATTCCACTGACTAGCCAATTACCTGAAGGCTCCAGTATGATTGCAACAGGTGTGGCAACGCCATTTTTCACCCCTATAAAATTAACGATTGTTCTGTCTATTTTCATTGCGATCCCTGCTATTTTATATCAAGTGTGGGCATTTGTGGCGCCGGGTTTATACAAACATGAACGTAAACTTGTCGCACCACTTGTTGCCAGTAGCGCCTTTTTATTTTACCTCGGCATGGTATTTTCTTACTACGTTGTCTTCCCGCTGGTGTTTGCTTTTTTTACCACTACAGCACCAGAAGGCGTCACTATTGCGACAGATATTAGTAGCTACCTAGACTTTGTCTTAAAATTATTTTTTGCTTTTGGTTTAGCCTTTGAAATACCGGTTGCAACTCTGCTTTTATGCTGGACAGGTGCAACAACGCCGGCCTCATTAAAAGCCAAACGTCCTTATATCGTGGTAGGCGCATTTGTATTTGCAATGTTTTTAACGCCACCAGATGTTATTTCTCAAACATTATTAGCGGTTCCAATGCTTATTTTATTTGAGTTAGGGCTTTTATTTTCACGCTTTTATGTCAAAACAGAAGATAGTAACGAAACAGAACAAGAGTCAGAAAAACATGATTGATATTGGCGTTAACTTAACTAATTCACGTTTCGATAAAGATTTAGCAACGGTTATTGAACAAGCTAAACAAGCTGGCTTAACTAATCTCATTGTTACTGGCACCAATATTGAAGAAAGTGAGCAAGCACTTACTTTATCAAAAAAATATCCAGAGTTTTTATACTGTACAGCAGGTGTTCACCCCCATGATGCTAGCAGTATGGGTAAGCAAGCACTTACAAAGCTACGCTCATTACTCGCACAGCCAGAAGTGAAAGCAGTCGGCGAGTGCGGTTTAGACTTCAACCGAAATTATTCGACGCCCCAAGAGCAAGAAGAAGCCTTCATTAAACAGCTAGAATTAGCAGTAGAGCTTCAACTACCTGTGTTTATGCATGAGCGAGATGCCAGCGCACGGTTTATCGAGTTAGTAACTCCTTACATTAAACAGCTGCCTAGCGCGGTAGTACATTGCTTTACTGGCACAGAGTCTGAATTAGCACACTATTTAGCGTTAGATTTACATATTGGCATAACAGGCTGGATTTGCGATGAACGTCGCGGCCAACACTTGCTCGATATTGTGAAAATGATCCCAGATGATCGTTTAATGATTGAGACAGATAGCCCTTACTTACTGCCTCGCTCAATGAGACCTAAACCAAAATCAAGTCGCAATGAGCCTAAATACTTACCTTATATTGCAAAAACCATTGCCGAAGCAAGGCAACAAGATTTACAATCCTTGTTGGTTAATACGCAAAAAACAAGCAACAGATTTTTTAATTTAACACCTTAACGATACAGCTAGGTATATCGTCTTTCTTGCCATTCACATTTTAATACCTAGCGCCCTATTGATAACATTGGAGCTTTTATGACTGTTTCTCAATCTTTCCCCGCTCGCCGTCTACGCCGCTTGCGTAAGCACGACTTTTCTCGCCGTTTAGTACAAGAAAACCAACTTAGCGTAAACGATTTAATTTACCCAATGTTTGTGATTGAAGGTGAAAATCGCAGAGAAAAAATCCCTTCAATGCCGGGTATTGAGCGGTTATCGTTAGACCTATTAGAAAAAGAAGTACAAGAATTAGCTGCGCTAGGTATCCCCGCTGTTGCCCTTTTCCCAGTGACACCTGATGACATTAAAACAGAAATGGCTGAAGAAGCTTATAATGAAGATGGTTTGGCACAACGCGCAGTAAGATGTATTAAAAAAGTAACACCTGAATTAGGTGTGATTACCGATGTTGCCTTAGACCCTTTCACAACGCATGGTCAAGATGGCATTATCGATAATGAAGGCTATGTATTAAATGATATTACCACTGATATTTTAGTTAAACAGGCGCTTTCACACGCACAAGCAGGAGCTGATATTGTTGCGCCATCGGATATGATGGATGGACGAATTGGTGCGATACGTAAAGCATTAGAAAACGCTGGTTATATTAATACACAGATTATGGCTTATAGTGCTAAATACGCATCTTGTTACTACGGCCCTTTCCGTGATGCAGTCGGCAGTGCAGGTAATTTAAAAGGCGCTAATAAGTTTACTTACCAGATGGATCCGGCAAATAGTGATGAAGCTATTCATGAGGTGGCATTAGATATCCAAGAAGGTGCGGACATGGTTATGGTTAAGCCGGGTATGCCTTATTTAGACGTGGTTCGCCGCGTAAAAACTGAATTACAAGTGCCTACTTTTGCTTACCAAGTTAGTGGTGAATATGCGATGCATAAAGCAGCCATTGATAACGGTTGGTTAAAAGAAAAAGAGTGTGTTTTAGAATCGTTATTATGTTTTAAACGAGCAGGCGCTAACGGTATTTTGACTTACTTTGCTAAGCAAGTAGCGACTTGGTTAAAAGAGCAAGAAAACAGAGCTTAATTCATTTCCTAACTGCAATAAAAAAGGTCAAAACACTTGGTTTTGACCTTTTTTATTATTACTAACAGTCGTTTAAAAGAACTGTCAATATCAAAACAAGCTGAGCAGCTTTTTATTTAACTAGCTCTAAATGATCCACGTCGATTTTAGTTTCAGTCCAGTCTTTATCAACCTCACCTGAAATTTTAATCGTGTCATTTGGTGTGACAGTGGTTTCTCTAAAGTCTTCTTTATCAATCTCAACCATTACTTCACCACTTTTATCTTGGAATAAGTAATGCTCTTTTTCCGTTTGTTTAATTAGATTACCTTCTAAAACAACTTGGCTATCTTCAGCTAATTCAATAGCTTCTTTAACCGTAATTGTTTTGGTCGCTGTTGAGCCAGGGCCAACAAACTCCGCAAATACATTAAATGAAAGGACACTGGCTACGGCAACTGTTAATACACTCTTAAACATAAAAACCTCAATAATTGTACGAATAAAAATATCTTTAATACAAGGTGAATGGTTAAGACATGGTGATAATCAATTAGTTCACATTTAATTGATTAATCACATCGAAAGATTAAGGTAACAATAAATCTTTATCAATTGCATTAAACTGTGTGCAGCTATCAATGAGTGCTTTGGCTGTTAATTTAGGAACGCCGTAAGCTTCTGTGGTCACGTTAAACCTCTCTTTAACTTTATTTAATAACATCGCAAAATCACCATCTCCTGTTAACAGAATAACCGTATCTACTTGTTCAGCTACTTCCATTACATCAATGGTGATCCCAACATCCCAATCCCCTTTTGCACTGCCATCACTGCGCTGAATAAAGGGTTTAAGTTTCACTTCGAAACCCAAGTGTTTTAACATCTCTTGAAATTTTTTTTGTTGGTTATCACCGCGATCAATAGCGTAAGCATAGGCGCAAACTATCTCACCTTGTGCGGCAATATGCTGCCAAACTTTGCGATAATTAAATTGTTTTTGATAGGCTTGCCGGGTAGTGTAATAAATGTTTTGTACATCGGCAAAAATAGCAATTTTTTTCATTAATAGTGTCCTTTCGCTTGCAGCAACAGCCTTTTTTTAGATGCGGGTTAAGTGATAGCAAAAAGATAATACCCCGCTCTAATATAAAATTTAATTAAAAGGATACCAAAATAGTTGTTCATCAAATACGCGCTTGATAATCGCTAACGATAAACAAATAACAATCGTTAGTAAACAGATCCAGTCTTTTGTTTGTAATGGTTTTAAGCTATACCAAGTTCTTGATTTATGACGACCAAAACCACGCAATGTCATGGCGTTAGAGATTTCCTCCGTTCTATCTAAACTGGTAAAAATCAACGGTCCTAAAATACGCGTCAGGTTTTTTAAACGTGAAAATAAAGACGCTTTCTTAGATAACTCAATCCCACGCGCCTGCTGAGCATGCATAATATTAATATAGTCTTTTTTGATTTCAGGTAAGTAACGTAAGGTTAAACTCACTGCATAGGCTATTTTATAAGGTAACCCTAAGCGATTCAGACTGGCAGAAAACTCCGTCGGATGCGTGGTAAACACAAATACCAAGGCTATTGGAAACATACTAAAATATTTTAAAGTCACCGTGATCAAATAAAACAATGTCTCTTGCGTAATAGAGTAAAAACCTAGTGGTACTAACACTGTCTCTGTTCCCATATACAATGTCCCCTGTTGTGGGGCCAATAAAAACATAAACAGTGCATTTAACGACAGCACACTGGCCGTGGCAATCAACAAAGTGCGGTAAGCTTGAACAGGTACTTTAGTCATTTTAAGTAATAACAATCCTAAACAAACTAATACGGTGATCAAACGCAAATCAAAGGTCGTCAATACCACAGTCACCCAAGCCATAAATAATATAAACTTAGTGATTCCATTTAATCGGTGAAGGACAGATCCTGTCTCGATAAAACTAATTCCGAAAGATATTTTTTCTGCTTTCACGCAAGGTTTCTCGCTTGTTCTGTATGAATAAAGTACTGCATAAAAGCACTGGTATCATCAATACCTAAACTTATTGCTAACTCGTATAAACTGGTTGTGGTGAGGTTCGCTGCGGCTAATAAATCAGGTTGACTAAATACTTCAGTCATTGCTGCATCGGCAATCAATTTACTATCAGATAACACAATAGAACGCGTAGTATATTCCAACACTAAATGCATATCGTGGGAGATAATAACAACGGTAATACCTAAACGGGCATTGAGCTCTTTAATGAAACTCAACATAGCAGTATAGCTACGATAATCCTGACCAGCGGTTGGCTCATCTAAAATCAGTAACTCAGGCTCTAACACTAAAATAGAAGCAATTGTAACTCGCTTCTTTTGTCCATAACTCAATGCATCAATTGGCCAGTTTCTATATTTCTTTAACCCGCATAGTGTTAACACCTGAAGCACTTTTTCATTAATGATATCTTCGTCTACACCACGATTACGCAGTCCAAATGCAACTTCATCAAATATCATATGATGAGAAATCATATGATTAGGGTTCTGCATGACAACGCCAACACGAAGACTGCGCTCAAAGATACTTAACTCAGAGAGGTCTTGGCCATTAAGCAATATATGTCCCGCATCAGGCTCAACAACGCCCATAATAAGCTTAGTTAAAGTTGATTTACCTGAGCCATTTTTACCTAAAATAGAAACAAACTCACCCTTGTTGACCGTAAAACTAACGTCATCAACAGCGTTAACGTCTCCGTTATAGGAATAAGTTAATTCAGATAATGCTAATAAAGGAGCCTGTTCTACTGCCGGTATTTCAGGGGAATAAGCAGTGAACCAATCCAATACATTTTGTTTATGCTTCTGTAGATAGGAGGTATTTACATTAGATGGCTTATCAGCTTCCACAATATGACAATTAGCGGATTTCAGTGCAGACAAAAAAAGCGGTTCACGTATGCCGTGAGTAGTTAATAATGACGAGGCTAACAGTGCATCGGGCGTCATATCCGCCACTATCTCACCATTATCCATTAGAATAACCCGATCAACATGACGATGTAATACATCTTCTAAACGATGCTCAATGATAACAATAGTTTTACCTGCTTCACGATGCAACTGATCAATTATTTCAATAGTTTTTTTACTGGTTTTAGGGTCTAAAGCCGCTAACGGCTCATCAAACAGTAAAATATCAACATCATCAACTAAGATTCCCGCAAGTGATACACGCTGCTTTTGCCCGCCTGATAACTCCTGTGGAGAACGTGCTAACAAGGTTTCTAGCTCCACCATCTGAGCCGTTGATTTAACAACCGGATACATATCAACGGTCGGTGTACATTGGTTTTCTAAAGCAAAAGCAATATCTTCAGCTACCGTTAATCCAACAAACTGACTGTCCGTATCTTGTAATACCGTTCCCACCAGCTCAGTATAATGGTGCATATCAAAATCACTTACCGCTTTTCCAGCAATATGCAGGTCGCCGGTACTTTGCCCTTTTATTGCATGGGGAATAAGCCCATTTAAACAGCGGCCAATGGTCGATTTACCACTACCACTGGCACCGATAATGACAATTTTTTCGCCTTTTTCTATTTTCAGATTAATATTTTTAAGCGTTGGTTTATCCAACGATTCATATTGAAAAGAAAAATTTGAAAACTCAATCTGCATGATTGTTTATTCCTCGCGTAGCTTGCTACTTTGTAAATTTCTTTTCGCTGCAGACTTCAAAATGAAGTAACCAACTACTGCAATTAATACTGTATTAGCCAGAGCCACAATCGATAACTGTGTGAAGACTTTAGTAAACGGTTCAGCGTATAAAATAGTATCTAGGAAAGCAGAGCAACCATAACCCACGACGTTCCCGATAAACGCAAGTAATACAAACAAAGAAAAATCTTTCATATCGAACAGGCCAGCTTTAATTCTGCCCTTGGTTAGCGATGGGAATAAACCAATCACTAGTCCGACAATGCCCGATCCCAATACCCAAGTGAACCAAACACCCCAACCAGCAAATAAGTCAGTTACCCAATGGCCAATAAAGCCAACCAAAAAGCCAACAACTGGACCAAATAATACAGAGAATAGCGCAAGAATCGCCATTGCAGGTTTTAAGGTAGTATTGGCAAATACCGGAATACCAAACATAGGTAAACCACCTATGCCATAAAGGGCTGCTCCAATAGCAATAACAACAACGGTTTTGGTGGATAATTTCATGTTTGCCTCATTAGTTAAATTAATCGAGCTGATTATACGGGTATTAAAAAATAATAAGAAGTCTAAGAGTCTAGATGCCTAGTAATAAACAGGAAGGATTTTGATGTTACAAAGCGGCTTACCAATAGGCGACTCAGTTTAAAGCAACTGATTTGAACTGAGGTTGTTCTGTGCTCGACGCTCAATTATATAATTAGGTGTCATCACCCAGCCATACCACCAGCTGACTTTGGACATTTACTGACAAGCATTAAAACGAAAACAATCAGTTGTGTGGTCGTTCAATAATCCAACCGATTGCATAAAGGCATAAACCGTCGTTGGGCCTAAAAATTTAAAACCCTTTTTCTTTAACTCTTTACTGATCAGCGCTGATAATTCAGTTGAGGCAGGCACCTCTTCCTTTGATTGCCAGTGACCTACAATGGTCTTGTGGTCAGTAAACTGCCAGATATAATCTGAAAAACTGCCGAATTCCTTTTGTACATTCAAAATACATTGTGCGTTATTAATGATGGCGGCTATTTTTGCTCGATGTCGAACGATGCCAGCATCCAACAGCAACTCTTCAATTTTTGCATCATCAAATGCAGCTACGCTTTTAAGATCAAACTGATTAAACGCAGCACGATAACCTTCACGTTTGTTTAGGATGGTATGCCAACTTAACCCTGACTGACAAAGTTCTAAAGACAGTGCTTCAAACAGTTTTCGATCGCCATAAACAGGTACGCCCCATTCGGCATCATGATAGGCTTCTTCAAGTTTGGTTTTTAAAGCCCACTGGCATTTTTTTGTTTGGTTCATGGGTAATGGTGGCCTGTTGAATGTATTAGGTTGGTTTTATTTGTTTGCATACAGTAATGAAAAGGATCAGGTTTAGCTAGTTGATTCTTTATAGGTTGTTAGAAGTTACTTGCAAATTACTATTGATTTAGGCTCGTCTATGCTCGTCGGATCATTTAGGTATTGTAAGCAGAGTTTTCGCCCTGTCGGCGACTTTACTTTCTCTAAACCAGTAGAGAAAGTAAGCAAAGAGAGCTGGCCCCGAATCACTTTCTGATCCAATCAATGTAGAACTTTCTTAACGCACCAGTTCATACGGCACTTCCCTGTGCTGAATGAGCTTACAGCAAACGTCCTGTTTGCTGTTGCTGAAAGTTATCCATCGCTTGGGAAAGCTCAACCGGGAAATGGATGTAGCCACATTGATACATGTTTTATCGTTAACTATTAATGTTGATTATTTGAGCTTTGGCTCGTCTGCGCTCGTCGAGTCTTTTAAATATTTAGTTGCGGTGATTTCGCCCTATCGGCGACTTTACTTTCTCTAAACCAGTAGAGAAAGTAAGCAAAGAGAGCTGGCCCCGAATCACTTTCTGATCCAATCAATGTAGAACTTTCTTAACGCACCAGCTCATACGGCACTTCCCTGTGCCGAATGAACTTACAGCAAACGTCCTGTTTGCTGTTGCTGAAAGTTATCCATCGCTTGGGAAAGCTCAACCGGGAAATGGATGTAGCCACATTGATACATTCTTCATTCTCAAATCCATCTTATCTAACATTGCTTTCTATACGCTAATTACGTACACTTTTATTTATGAAATGTATATTTGTAGAATCAAAAATATTTGAGAAATACCGAGATGAATATCTCAGTGATGAAGAGTTTAGGCTGTTTCAAGCTGAGTTGATGTCAAATCCAAAGCAGGGAGATGTGATTCAAGGTACAGGTGGCTTGAGAAAAATTCGAGTTGCAAGTAAGGGGAAAGGGAAACGTGGTGGTTCACGTATTATTTATTACTATCTAGATGAAAAAAGACGTTTCTATTTACTGACTATTTATGGAAAAAATGAAATGTCAGACTTAACGGCAGAGCAAAAGAAACAGTTAAAATATTTTATGGAGGTATGGCGTAATGAGCAATCGTGATTTGTTTACAGAATTAAGCTCGGCTCTTATTGAAGCAAAAGAGCATTCAGAAGGGAAGCTAACCCTTAAAACACATCAGATAAATGATGTAAGTGAACTTGATATATCACCTAATGAAATAATACATATTAGAGAAAGTTTTAATATGTCTCGTGGTGTATTTGCTAACGTACTTCATACATCATCCCGTACTTTAGAGAACTGGGAACAAGGGCGCAGTGTCCCAAATGGACAAGCTGTTACTCTTTTAAGGTTAGTACAACGTCACCCTGAAACTCTCAAGCACATAGCTGAGTTATAATAGATAACTTAGGTAGAATTACCTCCCTCTTAATTCGCTAGTTTATAAGGCTCTTTCCGGTGCCGAATGAACTTACAGCAAACGTCCTGTTTGCTGTTGCTGAAAGTTATTCATCGCTTGGGAAAGCTCAACGGGGAAATGGATGTAGCCACCTTGATACATGTTTTATCATTAGCTATTAATGTTGATTATTTGAGTTTTGACTCGTCTTCGCTCGTTGGTTTTTCAATATTTATTTACAATGATTTCGCCCTATCGACGAGTAACGGTTGAAAGATCGAAACGTAGTTTCGCAGTCTGAAAAAGTATGTTTTATCGTTAACTATTCGATATTGCTTATTTCAATATACCCTTCTTTGGTCACGGACAAGCAACCTGAAATGGCGGCACAACAAAGTAAATCGAGGGTGATATTTTTTGGGACATGATTCTGTTACTACAAATGCGCTTACCAAAGTCTCTACTGAGAATCGCAAACTCATCTAAATCATAAAATGAAAGTCTACAAATAGCAAAAAACCAATACAAGATCGGTTTTTTTAATTCTGATTATTAATATTACTTATGATTTAGCTGAAGACACAACTCTTCTAACAGTTCCAGACTTCAAAGCACTTGAATAGGCTTTAGATAGTTTTTTTAGTGCTTCAGATTTACGCTGTGATACTTCATTAACATTTTTTAAACGCATAATTTACTCCATAAGGGCCAAATTCACACCATTTTTGATATTTTAACTCGACTGAATACCTTTTAGCAAGTCTATTATAGTACTTAACTAAATTATTGTGGGCAGCAGAGGCAGTATAAAGCTCTCCACCTTTAAATTTTGAGTGGGCTTCAATAGTTGAAGCGAGAACAAGTCCTAGTCGAGAAAGAGCTTTTAAATCAAAATTTGAGGTTGGAGGCTCAAACTGCTGCTCTTTTTCTCTATTTTCAGCAAGATCAAATTTAACTTCATAAGCACTTTTAGTTAGTTTATGATCAGTTAAATCTTCAATAGCCTGAGTTTCATCAGGGCAAGAATATGCATCGTATGATGGTGAGAAATAAATTTCATATCTACGGCCATTAATAGCAAATGACTTAATCTCCACCTCATAAACACCAATGTCCATAACTTCAAACTCACACTGAAGCAAACTAACTATGGAAAGGCTTGAAAAAGTATGAATTAAATCACCCACAACTGTTTTAGAAGACAAATAGTTATTATTTACTAAATTATAATTATAGAAATCAGCACCGCTAGCGAGAACCTGTGATTCTAAATGAGCCAAGGGGTACCCATCATTACTAACGCCGATAACAACTAGTATGTCATTTTGTTCCCAGACTATATTACTCATATCTACATTTGGTAAATAGCGATGCTCTATCAATGTATTAAAATCATCAATACAACCATAAATATGTGTGGCACTACTATCAGCCTGCTCAATTAAATCATCTACATTCAAAGTATAGTGATGAAATTCAATACCAAGTATTTCACAGTAATCTTCTATTTCACAACACTGGTGATGAACTTTATTGGGCTTACAAGCGGAATATTTCTGATAGAATTGCTCTGCAATACTTATCGCTTCTTCTTTTTCTGCTAAGAAGAACTGCTGGTAGCTTTTATCGTTTTTTATGTTCTGATACGAAGGTAACCCTGAATGAATCGATATCCCGGCACCTGAAAAAATAACTAACTTCATTTAAACTCTAATCTATTAAAATCAGTCACGTACCGATCTTTAAGTGAATACTAAAGTATTTTTTTAAAAAAAAGAATAGAACACAATAAATAATTTCATCTGAATATCCTCTACCCCCGAAACAAAAATCTTATAAAACAAAAACTTAAATAAAAAAATATTGGATTAGCCGTTCATTGAAATCAACAATACTAATAAGTTAATAAACTACACTAATAAGTTAATAAACTACGAAGCTCAATGCGGCTGCGCCAACTCTCCCGTTGAGTTTTTCTGAATCAATTACAGACTTCAGCAAGCTAAGGCAAGGATGCCGTTGCTAGCGAACTTCGCGATATGGACGTCGCGTATGAGCGGTGCGTTAAAAAGACTCAACGAGCGAAGACGAGCTTTTTCCCAAAACAATAAAGAAAACTAAAAATAATCACTCATTGAAACCAAACGTCCTGTTTGCTGTTGCTGAAAGTTATTCATTGCTTGGGAAAGCTTAACGGGGAAATGGATGTAGCCACATTGATACATGTTTTATCATTAGCTATTAATGTTGATTACTTAAGCTTTGACTCGTCTTTGTTTATCGGGGTTGTTAGATATTTACTAGCGGTTGTTGAACGAGTAGCCCAAATGCTAAGAGAGGGTGCCGATATCTGGTCGAAGGTAGAAAATGGTAATTACGGCAATCGAATTGCTTTACTTTGTTGGCGAACGATTTCGGCTGAACTCTAATTTTCGATAAAAGAAGATAAATATGAGTACTTTCTTTAGATAATTAACTTCCTTAAAAACGAATAAAAAAGTGTGTCTAGCATGCTTTTTTTTTGACGGATTTAGTCATTTTTTATCGTAAAACGTCTATTTATAGTAGCTAAAATACCTATTTAACATCAACTCCATTTCCTACACACAGCTTGCGAGAACATTATTTTCATATATAATCCGGTTTTTAATCAATAAAACGTGATAAATACATGAAAAAAACTATTTTAATTGGACTCTCTCTATTAGCGATGACTGGTTGTACTGTTCGTGTTGCAGATATGACTGTTGGTAGTACTAAAAACTATGATATTAATTCAGGACCTTTTATAAAAGGTCCTCGTGTTACAGGTGAAGATCTTTATCCTGTATTTATTTTTCCTTTAGGAATTCCTAACGTTAAGACCGCAATGGATAATGCAATACAATCTGAAAAGTGTGCTGTTGGATTAACAGATTTAGTTATTTCTCAACTGAATCATTCCTTTCTGGTTGGACAAATTGGTTTCAGAGTTGAAGGTGATTTGATTATTGATAGCAGTATGGATGGATGTGGTAAATAGCGTATAACAAATGGGTATGGTTTTTGTTGACCATAATAACCGTTTTACGAAACAAAAAAGGCTGCCTCAATGGTGGCTTTTTTTAGCTCCAGAGATAGCACATTTTAAATTAAGACCAAATCATACTTTGCTTACTTTCTTTTCTGATAAAAAAGTAACTCGCCGACAGGGCGAAACCACAGTAAATAAATATCAAGCAGCCTCAACGAGCAGAGACGAGCCCTCTCCCAAAATAATACAGAACATTAAGAATCATCAACTATTGAAATCAAGAAGCTCATAAACAGTAACGTTCATTACGGCTGTGACCTCCAGCCGTAAAGCTTTCCCAAATCATACCTTGCTTTTAGCAAATCCAAACAGGATGTTTGGCTTAGGCTCGTTCTGGCCATGGATGGCCAGCAAGAGCCGGTGCGTTAGAAAAGCAAGGTATGATTTGGATTAGAAAGTGACTCGGTGTGCCTTTTTCTTTGGTTACTTTCTTTTGGGCAAAAGAAAGTAACTCGCCGACAAGGCGAAACCACTGCAAATAAATATCAAACAGACCCGACGAGCGCAGACGAGCCCTCTCCCAAAACAATAAAGAAAACTAAAAATAATCATTCATTGAAACCAAGAAGATAATAAACAGTAACACTCATCGCTGCTACACGATCAAAAAAGCCCTTATCACCAATCAAAAAGATTGAATAATAAGGGCTTATTATTAGCGGTGCTTACCTTCACATAACGTAAAAACTAACCTTAACCACCTACAAAATTATTACGTACACCACGTGGTTTCTTATTACCACCTGCACGATTAGCCGGCTTAGCCACCTTAGGCTTCTTAATCTTCTTCTCACGTGTATCTAAAACAGAAGGCTGTAACGGCTCACCTGGTTCAAAACCCGGTTGTACACGACGTGGCACAACTTTCTTAATGAAACGCTCAATATCTTTTAACAGCTTAAACTCTTCCTGACACACTAACGAAACAGCAAGGCCTTCATTACCAGCACGACCTGTACGGCCGATACGGTGAACATAATCTTCACTGACATGAGGTAAATCGAAGTTCACTACATTTGGTAATTGGTCAATATCAATACCACGTGCAGCGATATCAGTTGCTACTAACACTTTAATTTGGCTTTCTTTAAATTGTGCTAATGCTTTAGTACGTGCACCTTGGCTCTTATTACCATGAATAGCAGCACTACGAATACCACGCGCTTCTAGATTTTTAACAAGGCGGTTAGCACCGTGCTTAGTTTTAACAAACACTAACACCTGCTGCCATTTATTCTCTACAATCAGCTCGCTTAACAATGCTGTTTTTTTGGTTTTATCAACTTCGTATAACACCTGTTCGATTTTCTCTACTGTGGTGTTACGCGGTGTAACCGAAATTTCAACTGGGTTATTTACTAAGCCTTTTGCTAACGTACGAATTTCATTTGAGAAAGTCGCTGAAAACAATAAGTTTTGACGTTTAGGCGGCAAGACTTTTAAGATCTTCTTAATGTCGTGAATAAAGCCCATATCCAACATACGGTCAGCTTCATCAAGCACTAATACTTCAAGTTGTTGAAAGCGAACTGCATTTTGTTGGTAAAGGTCTAATAAACGTCCTGGCGTTGCCACTAGAATATCAACACCGCGGCGCAGGTTTTGCATTTGCGGGTTAATTTTAACGCCGCCATATACCACCATGCTACGTAACGGCATATTTTGACCGTACTTTTGTACACTCGCTTGCACCTGTGCTGCTAACTCACGAGTAGGCGTTAAAATTAAGGCACGCACTTGATTCGGTTTTGCACGCGGCCCTTTCTCTAATTTCGCTAATAAAGGTAACGTGAAACCAGCCGTTTTACCTGTACCTGTTTGTGCAGCAGCCATTACATCTTTTCCTGCAATAACGGCAGGAATGGCTTGTTCTTGAATTGGAGAAGGCTTTTCATAGCCTTGCGCTTTAACTGCTTCTACTAACGATACGGGTAAACCTAGTGAATCAAAACTCATATAAAATCTCATTAAAATACGGCATATGCCTTTGGATGCGTAGCTTACCTTAATCGAGAGTTGCATACTATCTGTTAGTTTAAGTCTGATGCATAAAATTCATACAATTGAAAGATGATTAAGCTCTCATTATATGTATAATACCTCCCTTAAAAATATGCATAAAAGCAATACTCAAATAATTTAGGAATAAGCCGTGTTAAGTACAAACAACATCACCATGCAATTTGGTGCAAAACCGCTTTTTGAAAACATCTCTGTGAAATTTGGTACTGGAAACCGTTACGGTTTAATCGGTGCAAATGGTTGTGGTAAATCTACTTTCATGAAAATCTTAACCGGTGACCTTGAGCCAAGTGCTGGTAACGTAACTAAAGATCCTAATGAACGTATTGCTAAACTACACCAGGACCAATTTGCTTTTGAAGAGCACACAGTACTTGATACAGTATTGATGGGCCACAAAGAGATGTGGGAAGTAATGAATGAGCGTAACCGTATCTACTCTTTACCAGAAATGAGTGAAGAAGACGGTATGAAAGTGGCTGATTTAGAAACTGAATTCGCAGAAATGGACGGTTACACAGCTGATTCACGCGCTGGGGAAATCCTATTAAGCGTTGGTATTCCATTAGAGCAACATTACGGCCCAATGTCTGAAGTTGCGCCGGGTTGGAAACTCCGTGTATTACTAGCGCAAGTACTTTTCTCAAATCCAGATATCATGCTACTTGATGAGCCTACCAATAACTTGGATATCGATACTATCCGTTGGTTAGAAACAGAGTTAAATGCACGTCAATGTACTATGGTTATCATCTCGCATGACCGTCATTTCTTAAACTCAGTATGTACACACATGGCTGATATCGATTACGGTGAGCTACGTTTATACCCAGGTAACTACGACGAATACATGACGGCTGCAACGCAAGCTCGTGAACGTCTATTATCTGAAAATGCGAAGAAAAAAGCACAGCTATCTGAATTACAAGAGTTCGTAAGCCGTTTCTCTGCTAATGCATCAAAAGCAAAACAAGCAACGTCTCGTGCTAAGCAAATGGATAAAATCCAGTTAGATGAAGTTAAAGCATCTAGCCGTGTTAACCCTTACATTGTCTTTAAACAAGAAAAGAAACTATTCCGTAACGCATTAGAAACAGTTTCAATGACAAAGAGTTTTGAAAATACGTTATTTAAAGACTTAAACCTAATGATTGAAGTAGGCGAGCGTGTTGCTATCATTGGTCAAAATGGTGTAGGTAAAACGACATTATTACGTACTTTAATGGGTGAAGTTGAGCTATCTTCAGGTGAGTACAAATGGTCTGAAAATTCACAATTAGGTTACTATGCTCAGGATCATTCATCTGATTTTGAAAAAGACCAAAACCTGATGGACTGGATGGGTCAATGGATGCAAGAAGGTGACGATGAGCAAGCTGTTCGCGGTACTTTAGGGCGTTTATTATTTGGTGCAAATGACATTACTAAGTCTGTAAAAATCATCTCAGGTGGTGAGCAAGGCCGTATGTTGTTTGGTAAGTTAATGATGACTAAACCAAATATTTTATTAATGGATGAACCAACCAATCACTTGGATATGGAATCAATCGAATCATTAAACTTAGCCTTAGAAAACTACGAAGGCACATTGTTATTTGTCAGTCATGACCGTGAGTTTGTATCTTCATTAGCAACACGTATTATTGAAATCAAAGAAGATAAAGTAATCGACTTCCACGGCACTTACGAAGAATACCTAAAAAGCCAAGGTGTTGATGCGTAAAAGTAATGAATTTTAGCTGGTAATAACAAGCCGTTGTTATCAGATTTTATCATTAAGCCAAAAAATCCGATGCTTAAAAACATCGGATTTTTTTATACCTTTTTAAAAGATAATGGTCAGAAACGCTCAACGCCCCTTTTAAATAAAGTTTAAAATCACGCCAAATACAGCAAAAGTTAGCACTAAATATAGAACAGGCAGCTTCTGACGTTTTAGTAAATAAAAGCCAATCAAAACCAACGCCATATCCAGACCAGAGAACACCGAACTAGTAAATACCGGTTGATACAAAGCCGTCACTAATAACCCGACCACTGCGGCATTTACGCCATTCATCACAGCGGCAAGGCATGGATTTTTTGCTAATCGCCCCCAATGCTTTAAGCAACTTAAGAGTAATAAAAAGCCCGGTAAAAATATCGCAATAGTGGCAATTAATGCGCCAGCAATTGGTGTGTTAGGTAGAATGAAATAGCCTAAATAGGTTGCTAAGGTAAACATTGGCCCTGGAACGGCTTGCGCTATCGCATAACCAGATAAAAACTGATCACTAGTAACCTGCTCCGTTAACATGCCTTGTAAGATGGGTAATACCACATGCCCGCCACCAAAGACTAAACTGCCAGCATGAAAGAAGTCTGAAAATACCGAGAAGAACGGTGATAAAGAGAATAAAAGATTAGGGATAAGTAATAGAGCAAGAAATAAAAGTAGTGGAATATAATTAATACAGGTGAAACTACTTTTAATTAAACAATGCCTTTTTTTCTTGGGACTCTCTAGCTTAGTTGCCTTTAAAAATAACAGTCCAATCACTGCAGCAAACACCAACACCACTATTTGACTTAAAATGCTTGGGAAAACTAACAAGATACAGGCCGTGAATAAACACACAAAAATACTTGATGTTTCCTTACAAAAATTGCGATACATGATCAATACGGCATCAAATACCACGACCACGGCTAATAATTTAAGGGTATGAACTACTGATGCAAAAAGTGTGTTATCAGCTAATTGCCCTGCACTAATAACCAGCACTAACATAATAAGAATTGAAGGAAGGGTAAAACCTAAAAATGCACTAATTGCGCCTTTTAGACCTGCGCGATGATAACCAATGGCAAACCCCACTTGGCTTGAACCCGGGCCCGGTAAAAATTGGCTCAAGGCAACAAACTCAGCATATTGTCGCTCACTTAGCCAAGATAAACGTTGTACAAAGGTTTCTCTAAAATAAGCAATATGTGCAGCTGGGCCACCAAAACTAATACAGCCTAATATGAAAAAAGTCTTAAAAACAAACCACATGTTCACAACCCGCTACTAAGAAATAAAACCAAAAAAGCAATATATACAGGATGTTTATGACAGTTTTATGACTTACTCAATGTGTGACCATATCATTTATTGAGCAACGTGAGCTAAACCAGATTTTTTATTAAATAAGCACTAGTTTAACGCGCTTAGTTTATCCTTTATTTACCACTATATCGGCCGGGCTTATGGTTAACGACCAGTGTTAGGTTACAGGCTGTGGCACCGATGATCGATAAGACAATTGATCGCCAATCGACAATAAAAAAAGCAAGTAGGAGCACAACAAAATCAACAGACATTTGAAATTTACCAATAGAGATCTTGTATTTATTAGATAAAAATTGCGCTAATATCATTAACCCACCTAAACTTGCTCCGTGACGAAATAGCATCAGTAACCCAAAGCCGACCAAGAAACCACCGACTACCGCTGAATAGAGAGGATGTAAAAAACTTACCGTAAGGAATGAAGGTGTAAACTCAACAAATACTGAAAGCAATAAAACAGCAATGAATGTTTTAAAGGTAAACCTCCACCCTAACTGTTTATAAGAAAGTATGTAAAAAGGCAGGTTGATCATAAAAAATATTTCACCGAAACTAAAGTTGGTGGCGTATTGCCCCAAAAAAGAAAGGCCAGCCGTACCGCCAATTAATAACCCTGTGGTTTTAAACAAAGTAATACCAAGTGAAGCAAGTAAAGTCGCGATCACTATCGCTTGAACATCTTCGATTAAACTATGTTTATTAGCTGGCATTGCATTCTCTTTATTCGTTTCATGAAAAAATAATAAAAGTAACCTTCAAAAATATGATAGCCGCAAAAGCATTCGACATTAGCGCTCACTCTCAGTTATTTAGAAGTGTTTAGCAAAATTAGCAATAAACAAGCCAATATAATTTAGGTTCAAGAAAACAACAGCAAGCGCTTAAGGCAGTTAATATAGGCCTATTTTAGATTTTATAAAAGTAAACAAAAGTTGAACTGATACAAGTGGATCAAAATGGTGCACTGAGTTGATTAAAATGCCCAATAAAAAGCAAAGTTTATATTAAAACCCATCACACTAGATAGCTAACGTTATCTATAACTCTTAATAGGCAAAATAATAAATTAATTTATTGCATCTGTATAATTAACAAGCATAATGAAATTTCCTTCTAATCTAATGATAACAATGGTTTTTATGTCTTCAATCGCTGAAAATAAATATACATTTTATGGTGTCTTTGCCATTTTGCTTTGGAGCTCTGTGACGGCTTTCATCAGAGATCTATCTGAACTATTTAGCCCGATAGCAGGGGCAGCCATGATGTATAGTATCAGCGCCATATTTTTGATGTGTGTAATGGGTGTGCCAAAAATTAAAAACTACCCAAAACCTTACCTATTGATCGGTGGGGGATTATTTGTTGCCTATGAAATCTGTTTAGCATTATCCTTGGGTATGGCTAATGATAGAAGCCAAGCGATGGAAATGTCGATTATCAATTATTTATGGCCAGCATTAACCATATTATTGAGTGTGTTAATTAGCCCTAAAAAAGTGAATATCTTGGTTTACCCAAGCATTCTCATTGCATTTGCAGGGGTTGGCTGGTGTATAGCCGGAGACCAAGGTCTCTCTATCGACACCTTATCCGGTAACATTGCAGATAATCCAATTACCTATCTCATGGCTTTTTCTGCCGCTATTATTTGGGCGGTTTACTGCGTGGTAACAAAGAGGATCAGTAATGGTAAAAATGCTATTGTTTTATTCTTTGCCGCTACCGCAACAACCTTATGGATAAAATACTTTTTCAGTAATGAGCCAAGTATAGAATTCACAGCATCATCAAGCTTTATCTTGGTTATTGCTGGCATCAGTATCGGGGCAGGTTATGCGTTCTGGAATCAAGCTGTGATAGGTGGCAATATTATATTATTAGGTACCCTTTCCTACTTTACGCCAGTGTTCTCGACTCTGTTTGCTTCTGTTTATTTATCATTAACATTAAGCGGAACATTTTGGCAGGGTGTGGCTTTAGTGACATTAGGATCATTAATCTGCTTTATCGTAACAAGAGAAAAGCCAGAGAAAGTCGTCGCCACAGCTTAATCAATAATTTCTTGTTTAATTGCAAGACTTAATAGCAACGAAAAGGGAGCCTAATGATGGCTCCCTTTTCGTTCATCTACTAACAATGCAAATTCTCAGCCTCTGCTTAAAAACACCAACGCTTGCGCTAAGTTCATTTAACCAACAACGGAGCCGAGCTGGAATATTGGTAAGTACATCGCAATAATTAAGCCACCAACCACTATGCCTAATACAACCATAATCATTGGTTCTAGCAAACTGGTTAGCGCATCGACGGCATCATCTACTTGCTGCTCATAAATATCAGCAACCTTAGTTAGCATTCCCTCTAAGTGCCCTGACTCTTCACCAATCATTACCATTTGTGAAACCATATCTGGGAAACACCCTGTCGCTCGCATCGCATCATTAACTGGTAAACCAGCAATCACCTGGTCGCGCATATCAAGTACTGCTTGCCTATAAACATAATTACCGGAGGCACCGGCTGCTGAAATTAATGAGTCGACTAAAGTAATACCAGCAGCGGAGGTTGTCGCTAAAGTACGAGCGAAACGCGCCACCGCGGCCTTTTTTAATATCGCACCGATGATCGGAATATGAAGCATCAACCGATCTGTTTTATTTCTCACATTAGCATTGCTACGGTGGCTCTTGATAAAAATAAGTAAGAGTAAGGTGTTACTCCCTAGTATAGAGAGCCAGTATTTTTGAATTAAATCAGACAGGTTTAAAACAAACAGAGTAAAAGTCGGTAAGGTAGCGCCAAATCCAATGAAGATTTCTTGGAACTGAGGAATAACAAGTATCAGTAATAACATAGTGACGATGAGGGCGACGATTAATACCGCCGCAGGGTAAAATAGTGCTTTTTTTATCTTAGATTTTAGTTGCTCTGATTTCTCTTTATAAGTTGAAATTCGCTCATAAATAACATCTAAACACCCCGACTTCTCCCCTGCTTCCACCAGTTCACAATAGAGATCATCAAATTGTCTAGGAAACTGACGTAGGCTTTGTGAAAGAGGAGTACCCGATGCAACTTGATGCTCTAAGACAATAAGCAACTTTCTCAAGTTTACTTTTTGATTGCTCTTAGCAATAAGCTGTAGACTTTGCACTAGCGGAACACCTGCATTCAGCATTGTTGCGATTTGACGTGATATCAAGGCAATATCTAAAGCCGTTACACTTTGATTAAAGGAGAAAAGAGGAGCCGGTTTTTTGCTTATTTTAGTGATGCTAATCCCTTGCCTTCGCAGCTCAGACTTAACCTCATTAATCGCTTTCCCTTGCTGCTCGCCATTTACTTTTATGCCTTTTTTATTAATGCCATTCCAGATAAAAATAGGACATTCAACGTCTTTATCGTATGAACTCATAAATCCCTCTTTACCCTAAAATGGACAATAGAAATAACACATAAACAGTTACACTAAATGGCTGACAGCTAGGTAACACGAATCACTTCATTAAGGCTTATGACACCATTCAAAGCTTGTTTAATCGCTGATTCTCTTAATATATTCATACCTTGCGATTGTGCTATTTCAGCAATTTGTAGTGCATTACCCCCTGCTAAAATGACATTACCTAATTCAGGAGACATTTCCATCACCTCATATAGACCGACACGGCCTTTATAACCATCTGTACATTCTAAACAGCCAACTGCGGTAAATATTTTATTGTTCTCTAAAAGTTGCTGCTTGCTAACACCGATATTCAGTAGCTCTGCATCAGAGATAGTTAATGGTACTTTACAGTTTTCACATAATCGGCGAGCTAAACGCTGGGCAACAATTAGCGTGACAGAAGCGGCAATATTAAAAGCAGGTACGCCCATATTTAATAAACGGGTTAATGTTTCCGCTGCAGAATTAGTATGTAACGTTGATAAGACTAAGTGACCTGTTTGAGCAGCTTTAATTGCAATCTCAGCTGTTTCTAAATCACGTATTTCCCCCACCATCACAACATCTGGGTCTTGACGTAAAAAAGAGCGAAGTGCTGAAGCAAAAGTTAACCCTGCTTTATTGTTAATTTGTACTTGGTTGATTCCTGCTAAGTTAATTTCCACAGGATCTTCAGCAGTAGAGATATTACGCTCCACAGTGTTAAGAATATTTAAGCCTGTATATAAAGAAACGGTTTTGCCACTACCCGTTGGGCCTGTAATTAAAATCATTCCCTGTGGTTTCATTAACGCGTTGATGTATTTACTTTTTTGACTCTCTTGGTAACCTAATTTATTGATATCTAAATTGGCAGAGGAAGCATCTAAAATACGCATAACAATTTTCTCCCCCCACATTGTAGGCAAGGTACTAACGCGTAAATCGATATTACGTTGATTAGATATTTTAAGCTTGATGCGTCCATCTTGCGGTAAGCGCCTTTCTGCAATATCTAGTTTTGCCATGACTTTTAAACGAGCAGAAAAGCGGTTAGCTAAATTAACCGGAGGTGAGGAGAATTCATGTAATATGCCATCAACCCGAAAACGGATACGGTATTTCTTTTCATAAGGTTCGAAGTGTAAGTCTGACGCCCCTTTTTTAACGGCGTCTACTAAAACGCCATTAATGTATTTCACAATTGGTGCATCGTCATCGGTAACCTGTCGTTCATCTAATCGAGAAGCTGAATCATCCACCTCAATATCATCCATGCTACCGATATCTTCAAGGTAGTTAGTACCATCGTCGAATAATGAATCTAGGGCTTCATTTAATGCATTATCTTCAACTAATAAGGCCTCTACATGCATATTAAAACTAAAAGAGAAATCCTCTAGAGCTGATACATTGGTAGGGTCTGACATGGCGAGATATAGAGTGTTTGCCTTAGCATAAAGTGGTAATGCATGATGTTTTTCGATCAGGTTTTGATGCAGAAATTGCGTAGGTATATTATCTAAATCAAACACATTGCTACTTAATAGTGGGATACCATATTCAGTTTCACAAAATTTAGCCAATGCGACACTTTCGATATATTTATTTTCTACAAGATAAGTCACTAATGCCTTTTTTTCAGAGGCGGCCGCATGGGCAATTTGAGGTAATTTATCAAACTCAAGTAAACCACATGCAGCGAGGCTAGATACTAGACCACTAATATTATGATCGACCATAATTTAACAAAGACCCGCAGCATTACAGGTAGCATTGGTATCTTTTACCCATGTAACTTGACCATTACCTCCAAGTGTACCGTTTAATTTATACTCTTCACCCTCTAAACCACCTTCAGATTTAGCTGAAGCGGTAATCACCCCAACCTCTTTATCGTCTGTTTCTGAAGATGAATATATTACACTTTCTACTAATCCAAAGTCCCCTATCTCATCTGTACCAGGACAATCCTCTTGCTTGATAGTACCTTGTGTTTGCGCGCATAAGTTAACCGCTTGTTTAATAGGTGTGACGGCCATGATCACTTCCGAGAACTTGGCTTTTTTGGTGTAATTATTGTAGGAAGGGACTGCGACAGCAGCAAGAATACCGATAATTGCAATCACAATTAATAGCTCAATTAATGTAAAACCTTTATTTATCTTTTTCATGATTAATCCTTAATTTAACTTAAAAATTCAACATGTTTTACATACTTCAATCACTTTCAACTTATTCAAACACTTTAAAGTTAAATTTCTAAAAAAAGAAAGGGAAAAACTTTAAAGCATTGAAAATAAAAGAATTTAAATCAAAAAAGCATGCTGCCTATTAATAAATATAGTAGTGGTTTTATGAATAAACAAATGCACTGATTGAATTTATTGAAAAAGATTAAGTGAGGGTAATTTACAAATTATTATTCAAAACGAGCCTAGCTCTAAACTTACTTTTTATAACAAAAGGTTAGCTGTTGAATGTAAAAAAGATGTTGACCATGAACCATCAAATAACGATGAAAAAGGAGTACTATTGCAATAACAGTACTCCTAAAAGCTTTAAAAGTATGAAGCATTAACCCATAAATGCACAAGAATACTCGCGATATAACCTAATGCAATCACAGGAGTCCACTTCAAGTGTGCACCAAAGGTATAAATACCTCTCGCTTGTCCCATTAACGCAACCCCTGCAGCACTACCGATAGATAACATACTGCCGCCAACGCCAGCTGTTAAGGTCACCAACAACCATTGCCCAGTACTCATGTCAGGGTGCATACTTAATACTGCAAACATTACCGGAATATTATCGACAACAGCAGAAAGCATCCCTACAAACACATTCGCATAAGTAGGATCCCAGTTACTGTACATAACTTCAGACACCATGCTTAAGTAACCAATGAAACCTAATCCGCCAACACATAACACCACACCGTAGAAGAATAACAAGGTATCCCATTCCGCTTTTGCGACTTTAGTAAATATATCAAAGGGAGCCCCGTTACCTAGCGCACGTAAACGCTCATGTTCCTTTTTATCTACTGTGTGTGCCATTGCATATTTATAATGATCTTTTTGTGTTTTACGTAAGAAGAACGCGAAAAACTGTAATAAACCTAGCCCTGTCATCATGCCCAGTACCGGTGGCATTCCTAAGAATGAATGACCAGCCACTGCAAAGAAAATAGTCACTAAAAATAATGCCACGATACGGCGAGCACCACGTTTTAGCTGAATAATTTCTCCATCACTTTTTGTATCCATTTTAGGAATAAACAAGCTAAAAATAATAGCGGGAATCAAGAAGTTAACTACAGAAGGAATGAATAAAGCAAAGAAGGTAGTAAAATCAACAACACCTTTTTGCCAAACCATTAACGTAGTTATATCGCCAAATGGGCTAAATGCCCCACCAGCATTGGCTGCGACAACGATATTAATACAAGACAATAGGATAAATTTATGATTTCCTTCACCTACTTTCATGACAATTGCACACATTAATAAGGCTGTTGTTAAGTTATCGGCGATAGGTGAAATGAAAAAAGCTAAAATCCCTGTTAACCAAAAGACAAGACGTAATGAAAAACCTTTATTAACCATCCAAGATCTTAATGCATCGAACAGCTTGCGCTCCTCCATGGTATTTATATAGGTCATTGCAACTAACAGAAAGAAGAATAACTCTGCATATTCTAATAGATTATGACGAAATGCAGCCTCACCGGCGTGACTCATACCATGTTGGGAATAATAAAAACCAATCATAGCCCAAATAATACCAGCGGCGATTAGAACAGGTTTAGATTTACGTAAATGAATAACATCTTCCAACATCACTAAACAGTAAGCAAAAGCAAAAAGTAAAATCGCTAAATAACCTATCCAATGTGATGTTAGGTCAAGATAATTTCCAGTATTTGCCAATACAGAAGTAGAAAAAAAGAGAGTAGGAAATATCATCAAGATACTTAATAAATTGGAACGCTTTAACATTACATTTTCCTTAAAGTAAGTAATCAAAAGGGAACAAATTTTTATATGCAACATCCGAGCATATGGACCACAAAAGCGTTACACGTAGCAAATAAAAAGGCATTCAATACGAACTTTCAGCAATAAACATTTTGCATGTATGTTAATTGGCTTGTGATTGTCAATTTGTATGACTTATTCTATTCCTATCCTTGATATATTTTTTGCGCTTAATCAAATATCTGTAAGTTTGTAATATAATTACAAAATTATTACACCTTAAATAACAGGAATTAAAGGCTGAATATGGCCGTTAAACAAGAAGCGGGAAAATAGGAAGGTAAAGAACGCCTGTTATAAATGGTTATTAATACCGGCACATCTTGATAAAGCGGGTTGGTTTGGCACGACTTGAAGCTGTGACACACTTATTTTATCTACCTTTAATGTTAACGCATGCGCTAAGGGAATATGTAAAAAGTGGGAAAGTATTGAACGTATCACGCCAGCATGAGCAACAATAAAAATAACTTTTTTTGTAGTAAACTGACGTAACTGCTCATTTAATAACTTCCAAGCATTGATCACTCGTGCATCAAAAGTATGTGCACTTTCACCCTCAGGAAAAGTGAAATCCAATAGACTCTGACTCCACTCATCTAAACGTTCTTTGCCAATTTGATCCCAAGTTAATCCTTCCCAAGTGCCGAAGTTGATCTCTTGAAAATCATCATTAACTTTTAATTCGAGTGATTCATCTACTTGTTTTTGAGCTGCACGACTCAATTTCAAACAGCGTGTTAAAGGACTTGAAATAATCATCGATTGCCCTGTTATTTGATGACGGCGAATAAAATTGCTAAGCGCAATCACATCGTTTTCAAAAGAGTCCGTTAAATCACAATCTAATTGGCCGTAACAAATATCAGCAGAGATCGCGACCTCCCCATGGCGAATAAGGTAAATCTGATGCTGTAGCAACGTATTATTGTTTGTTGAAGTCATGACAGAGAATGCCACCAAGCTAAACTCATTAACAAAATAAGTACCTCATTTAACTGCTGCAAAAAACCCAAACAATCGCCAGTATACCCGCCTATTTTGTTATCAAAATAGCGTTTACATAAATAAGTACTGAGGCCCACAACTATAATAATCATTAATATCAACATATTGGGCATAAGCAACAACGAAAATAACGCGGTAATGAATGCGACACATAAATATTGAGCAGGTAAGCATTGAGATGATGCGCTGGACTTACTGGACTCATCATCTCGCGCATACTCACTGTATTGCATTAACAGTAAAGCACTGAAGCGACTAAATACCGAAGCACAGAAAATCACACTAAAAAAAGCAACATACCCTTGTGTCGATAGCTGAGAAAGCAAACTAACTTTTAAGGAAAACAGTGTGATTAACCCCAACACGCCATAAGTGCCTATATGGCTATCTTTCATAATCGCTAAATATTGCTTTTTATTATAGCCTCCACCAAAACCATCGCAGGCATCAGCAACCCCATCTTCATGCAAAGCACCGGTGAGTAATAAACCAGCCACAAGCATCAGGATAATACTCACCACAGACTCACCAAGCACACTATCACTGAGCATAAAAACAATACTCACTAGTAATGCATAAATAGCACCGACGGCAGGAAAATAGGCATTACTTAAGTGGAACGGGTAAGCGCTAAAATCAGTTGTTTTGGCAACGGGAATGCGAGAAAAAAAAGAAATAGCATAGTTAAATAACAAGTACTGTTTTTTTAATTTAGTCAGCATCATTGCCCCTTTATATTAGCTGTAAATAACATTAGCTATCTGACACGCCGGCACTTGCAAATGAAGCCATCTCATTTAAAAAGGCCAATGAAGAAACTAATAAAGGGTAAGCAACGGCAACACCCGATCCTTCACCCAGCCTTAGTCCTAAGTTTAATAAAGGTTGTGCATTCATTTTATTTAATAACAGTTGATGTGCTTGCTCTTCAGACTGATGACAAAACTGCGTGTAGTGTAAAAAATTATCATCAATTTCACTGGCTACTAACGCGGCACTTGATGCAATAAAACCATCAACTAACACCAACATAGACAGCTCCGCGGCTTGCAACATAGCGCCTACCATCATGGCAATTTCAAAACCGCCTACTTTTTGTAATACGGTTAATGCATCGGCGTCATAAAGTTGATGTTGCTTAATGGCGGCATCGATCACTGCTGCTTTTAAAGAGATCCCCTCTTCATCAATGCCAGTGCCTTTACCTGCACATTGCTGCCCTTTTAAATTTAAAATAGCCGCCATAATCGCAGCAGCAGAGGTGGTATTGGCAATGCCCATTTCTCCAAAACCAATAACATTGCAGCCGGCTTGGTATTGTTGTTTTACAATATTAGCCCCCGCATTAATCGCATCAGTACATTGCGCTGCTGTCATTGCCGCTTGTTTAGCAAAGTTTTGCGTGCCATTTGCGATCGGTTGGTTAATAAAGTCAGGATGTTTAATATCATCAAAGTTCGCTTTTACACCTGCATTAACAATTTTTAAATTAATATCATGTTGTTTTGAAAAACAATTAATTGCCGCGCCACCGTTTAAAAAATTTAACACCATTTGTTCTGTGACCACTTGCGGGAATAAACTAACTCCCTCATCAGCAATACCATGGTCAGCGGCAAAAATAATAATACTCGGCTGAGTAAAGACTGGAGAAAGAGTGCCTTGTAGCAATGCAGTTTTAAATGCGACTGATTCCAACAGACCTAAACTGCCTTGAGGTTTTGTTTTTAAATCGATTTTTTGTTGAAGTGCTGTTATAAATTCATTTGGAACGTTACTTACAGGCGCATTAATTTCAAACACTGTATTTCCTTTATCTAAAGTGGTGATCGACTCTTAATATAGCAATCAATCTTACTGATTATCAGTCTTCGCATCCAGAACATTCTTAATCTCTTCATTTAACCAGTATATTTTGATAAATATGCCAATAAATAGACAATTCTCTCCCTAAATGCCAACTTTGCTTTATAATGCCTTTTTTGTTTTATTGTATTGGAAATCATCATGTCATTTGAATCGCTAGAGCTTGATCAGCACCTTTTAAACGCCGTTGCGAAAATGGGCCATACTCGTCCAACCAGCATCCAAAGCTTAGTTATACCACCAGCAATGGATGAGCGAGATATCATGGCGAGTGCCCCTACTGGTACAGGTAAAACCTTAGCTTTCTTATTACCTGCCGTACAAAGATTGATTGACTACCCTCGTCGTAAAGGGGGATCAGCACGAATTTTAATCTTAACCCCTACTCGAGAATTGGCTGTACAAATCAGCGAAGTTGCTGAGCAGCTAGTTGCAGGAACACAATTAGTCGTGGGCAATATAATTGGTGGTGTTTCTTATCAAGAGCAAGAAGACCTTATTATGGGCTCTGTTGATATCGTTATTGCAACACCTGGTCGTCTAATGGAGTATATCGATGCAGAAGCATTTGATTGCCGCGAAGTAGAATGTTTAGTGCTAGATGAAGCAGATCGCATGTTAGATATGGGCTTCATTGGTGAAATGGACCGTATCGCGGGTGAAGCACGCTGGCGCAAAATGACAGCTCTATTTTCTGCGACCCTAGAAGGTAAAGGCTTACGTGAATTCGCACGTGATGTATTAAAAGATCCAGTGAAACTTGATGCAGAAGTGACACGACGTGAAAGTGGTAAAATTTTACAATACGCACACATAGCAGATAATCCAGAGCATAAATTACAATTATTAGCTGTGATTTTGACACAACAACCAGAGCATGATCAGGTTAATAAAATTATTGTGTTTGTTAAAACACGTGACCGTCTTGCGGCATTAGTTGCACAATTAGCTGAACTGAATATCCGTTGTAATTACCTTAGAGGTGAAATGGATCAAGAAAAACGTAACTTATCATTACGCCAGTTTAAAGAAGGTACAACAAATATTTTAATTGCCACTGATGTTGCAGCGCGAGGTATCGATGTACCTGATATTACTCATGTTATTAACTATGATATGCCACGAAGTGCAGATGTGTATGTGCATCGAATTGGACGTACGGCACGTGGCGGTAAAAAAGGCACAGCCATCTCATTAGTTGAAGCACATGATATTGATATGCTAGCTAAGGTTGAGCGTTATACTGACCAAATCTTAAAGCGCCGTGTGATTCCAGGGTTACGACCTCAATACAAAGAAGCTAAACTGAGCGTTCGTAAAACTAAGAAGCCGTTAACTAAAAAAGGCAAAGCACGCGAAGAAGAAGTAAAACGCTTACAAAAAGAGAAACGCCAAAAGAAAAAACAGGATATGGGTAAACAACGTCACCGTACTATCAAGTCTAAGGGCAAACCTAACTGGGCTGGTAAAAAGAAAACCGAAGAAAGCTAAAATACTCATATTGAAATTAAGTCATGAACTTCTTAATAAGTTGAGAAGTTCATGTTTTAGGTTTTACGCTAAATTATCTATAATAAGCAGGACTTGTTGAGCGTCCTATTAAAATGGCTTCTACGCTAATGAATAAAGAATATTAACCTCGTTCAACAAGACCTTTTATATTGAAGTATTGATAATATCGTCTTATATCAATTTCATAACTGCTTTTGAGGGAATTTATGCGATTTTATCTTACGTTCATATCGAGCATTCTATTAACTGCATGTTCTAATTCTACTCCCCCAAACAACTCCACACCCGATACCCAAAAAATCAATACCCAGCAAACTCAATTTATAGATCTCCAAGGTAGCCATTTCAGAGGCAAATTATTTTATAAAAACAATAACGCATATTTTCAATCCTGTGGTCATGCAAATGCATTGCCCGTTGAAACCAACAGTAACTTAGCGAGCATTTATAACAGGATCAATGGTGCGAGCGAGACACCTGTTTATATTGAGTTTAGCGGTGAAATATTATTTACAGATAATCAAAGTTCCTCATCGTCAGTGATTACTTATATTGAGCATATAGATCACTTAGCCGCAGCTAAAAGCTCTCTACAGTGCGCGAAAATAGTTGATACCTTCGACTTTAAAGCAAAGGGGGAAGCGCCTTATTGGCGTATTAACTTGCAACAGGGAAGTCTATTCTTCGCAACCAAGGAAAGTAATCAATCCTATACATTATCCAACCAACACATTGATAACGCACAAGTAAAGTATATTGAAGCGGTGAATCAGCAAGGACAACCTTTAACATTAACGATCAAGAGCAATGGCTGTTACTCAACAGATAAGCAAGCATATTGGGCGGCAACGACACAAGTAAGTAGTGCTTATGGTGATTTTGAAGGTTGTGGGGAAATAGGCAAAAAAAATATGAGTCTACCTTTTGCGGGTAACTACCTTGCTAAATCTATTGAGCAGAATAAACAAGCAACCAGCACCCTCACCTTAAATGTAGATCATTCATTACAATATGAGCTGCAAGATGAAACACAAAAGATCATTAAAACAGGTTATTGGAAAAGTAATTCACCTCACACCTTAGTCGTCATGTTCACTGAAACTGACAAGCACAAAACGCAAGAAGAAATCATCTTTCAACGTAAAGATGACGTGCTTTATAGCGATAAGATAAATAGAAATAATCACTTAATCAGATTAGATTCTGAGTTAGTTTTTGAAAAGGAGCAAGTTGACTCTGAGGTTGTAAGTAATGCACATGGAAAACTCAGTAGAGACTTTGAACCAGAAAGTATTACCCCCGATTTAACAGTTGATACTGAAGTGCAACAAGCGATACAAAAATACTTCAAAATTCATCAAACAGATCCTAAACAAACACGTTTTAATTCGGTTCGGTTTGATTTAAATGGAGATGGTAAAAAAGAAGCGATTGCTTTATTGGACTGGTGTTCAGAAAATGGCTGTGAAATGTTAATTTTTGAAGAGCAAGCACAAGGCCTGGTATTTTCAAGTCGTGTATCACGTGTTCATGCTCCTATTCTTGTTTCTCAGAATCAAAGCTTTTCTTGGCAAAGTTTATTAGTTGAAAAACAAAAGCAATGGTTACAATTGGACTTTGATGGTCTACATTATCCATTACAAATCAGTACAGCAACCAAGGTCAACCAGCCTCACAATACAACGGGAGTCGTACTATTTGAACAAGGACAACCCGATCACTGGTTTAGGGTTAAATAGTAGACCTAGCTTAATAAAATAAATATTAAGCTAGGTGAAAACCAATTTACTAGCTGTTATCACCGCTGTATATTCTATTAAAGAACGCTTTTTCAAATAAGTATACCGAGGCATCTTTACTACGAGGTTGTTTAGCATTGGTTGAGCTATATGCGCGATTATAACCATTAATCATCAACACAAAGAACCTGTCGCCTAAATCACTTTTAACAACGCCAACAAGGTTTGCTACCCCTTTCAATGAGCCGGTTTTAGCAATAATCTTGCCTTTTAATGCTTCATCATTTACTCCGCGGTGATACTTCAGTGTTCCATCAACACCAGAGACAGCTAAGCTATCCATTAAATGTAGCTTTTTATCTTGCTGATAGACAAATTTCATCACCGTGATTAATAATTCAGCACTCATTAAATTATGTCGAGACAAACCAGAGCCATCTGCAATATATGCATTCTCAAGATCGACTTTATGTTTTTTTAGAATCTCTCTCATCGCTTGAGCGCCATTACGAAAGTTTCCAGGCTGCTGGTAATAATGGCCACCAATAGTTTTAAAAATACTGTCTGCAATTAAATTATCAGAACGTTTTAACATTCTTGTTAATAAGTCTGCTAATGGTGGAGACTGATAAAGTGCGAGAATAGCTGATTTTTCGTAGGCTTTTTCCTGTGAATCGATCTTCACCTCGCCCGATAAATCAATCCCGACAGATTTTAGCTCCATTTCAATAATTTGTTGAGCATAATGTTCAGGATCATTAATTGCGAAAGACAGAGGGAATGCGCGCTTACGAGGGACCATACAACCCCATAAATGGAACTTATTATGGCTATCTCGATTAACTTCTAATGCACAAAACTCTTCATTCCGCTGCTTATTGGTCACCACATCGATATCACTTGTAACAAGGATCGGTTCATAATCAGGCACAAATAAAGTCGCTTTAGTATCTTCAGCCTCTTTAACACTCAAATTACCATAAACACAGTTTCTATTAACGATAATGGCATTACTTGGTGATGTATAACAAACAGATAAATCATTCCAAGGCTGACCATTACTCCATTGATAGCCGTTGAAATGACTATTATTAAGGACAAAGTCACCATCGATACTCTGAATACCTAATCCTTTAAGGTCGGTCAGCATCTTTTTTAAATGAGCCCGTGTTAGTGTTGGGTCTCCACTAAAGTGTAAATTTAAGTCACCTTGAAAGACACCACCAATCACTCCTTGCCCATCACCTTCTATCACTGTTTGATAACGAAAGTTTTCACCTAACTCTAATTTAGCAGTGGTTGCAGTTAATAACTTTTGAACACTAGCCGGTGTTTTTAGTATCTCATCTTGAAAACTGGCTATGGTTTTATGATTTTTAGCATCAACGACTAAATATGAAACCTGTGTTCCTTTGGGTAATAAGGACTGTAAATCTTGCCAGGTTGCAGCCATCACTTGACTACAAACAAGACTACTTAATATAAATAAAGATGCTTTTAACATAACTAACCACTCAACAAAAAATTTAATTTTTAGCATAACCTTTATACTGATTTCTTGCGATCAAAATTTAATGGATAAATAACAACAAAAACAATTGATAATGCTATAATTTGCTAAATCTCATCATCACTTTAACTTGGCTAACAATATGAGTGTAAAAAAATGAACAATCCGCTATACCAAAAAAATATTATTTCCATTCCCGATTTATCCCGTTCTGAATTAGAGCTTATTCTTCAAACCGCTCACTCCTTAAAACAAACACCTCAACCTGATCTTTTAAAAAATAAAGTGGTTGCAAGTTGTTTTTTTGAAGCATCTACACGTACTCGTTTATCATTTGAAACAGCGGTACAACGTTTAGGTGGAAGCGTGATTGGCTTTGATAGTGGTGGTAATACATCATTAGCACAAAAAGGTGAAACCTTAGTTGATTCAGTAAAAGTTATTTCATCTTATGCGGATGCATTTTTTATGCGTCACCCTCAAGAAGGCGCAGCTCGCTTAGCCTCTGAATTTACTTCGATTCCAGTGATTAATGGCGGAGATGGTTCAAATCAACACCCGACGCAAACGTTACTCGATCTTTTTACTATCTATGAAACACAAGATAGATTAGATAATCTCAATATTGCCTTTGTAGGTGACCTAAAATATGGACGAACAGTTCATTCATTAGCTCAAGCATTATCATTATTTAATTGTAATTTTTACTTCATTGCGCCAGAAGCTTTAGCAATGCCAGAGTACATTTTAGAAGAATTAAATGAGCGTAATATTAACTTCTCTTTCCATAGTAATATTGAAGATGTCATCGATGAACTTGATGTGCTATATATGACTCGCGTACAAAAAGAACGCTTTGATGAAACTGAGTATCAGCATATGAAGTCAGCTTTTGTATTAAATGCAAGCATGCTCAGCAATGTGCGAGATAATCTTAAAGTGTTACACCCACTTCCTCGAATAGATGAAATTAATATCGATGTAGACCAAACACCTTATGCTTATTACTTCCAACAAGCACAAAATGGGGTTTATGCACGCCAAGCATTACTTGCTTTATTATTAACTAATCATTTTCAAGCAAACGCTTAAGGTTTTACCATGCAAAAAAAATTACAAGTTGAAGCGATTGAACATGGATCTGTAATTGATCATATTCCAGCGCAACAGGGAATAAAAATATTAAAGTTTTTTAAATTTACCCAAACTAATGAAAAAATTACTATTGGTTTAAACCTGGCAACGCATAACGGGGAGAGTAAAGACTTAATCAAGATTGAAAATACTATCCTTAACGATCAGCAAGCAAATCAGCTAGCGTTATTTGCACCTAATGCAACCATTAATCAAATTAAAGACTTTAAGGTAGTTAATAAATTTCAAGTACAATTACCTGAATGTTTTGTTGATGTATTAGCTTGCCCTAATAGTAACTGTATTAGTCATAATGAACCTGTTCAAAAACGCTTTTATGTACAACAGAAAAAGACATTAAAACTAAAATGCCATTACTGTGAAAAGTCTTTTGAACGTACAACATTTGATGAGTTAGACTAGTTTTTTAGCTGTATCAAACCATGATTAACAGAAAGTGGAGAGTTAAACACTTTCTGTTAATAAAAATACCTAAAAGCTAAGCTAAGTCGCTATAATATAGAAGATATAAAAACACAGTTCCCCTTTTTTAGCGCCCCTTAGTCGTACAACGATGAACGGATTAAGCTCATATTTTAATCCCCATTGTCATCAACTTTTAACCAAGTTACCCTAGTTTACTATTAACCCAACATTTTTGAGCACTATCTATCTAAACATGAACAATTTTCAAGCAAATGGCTGGAAATTAGATTTAAATAGAGTATGTTAGCTCTATGCTGTTAAAAACTTAATAACAGATTTACTTCATCATTAAAAAGAGAGCCTGTTTATGCATTACAATACTTCTACTTTATGTGATATCTACGCGGATACAATTGACGTAGCTGAACCACTATTGACCAACTTTGGTGGATGTAATTCTTTTGCCGGAGAGTTAGTAACAATAAAATGTTTTGAGTCTGTAGGTTTAATCTACAAAGCATTAGAAGAAAATGGTGCAGGTAAAGTATTACTGATAGATGGAGGCGGCTCATTAAGACGTGCGCTAGTCAATGCCAATATCGCTGAGTTAGCCATTGAAAATGGTTGGGAAGGTCTTGTCATTAACGGTTGTGTACGTGAAGTGGATGCCTTAGAAGAACTTGATATAGGTATTCAAGCGATTACTGCCATTCCAGTCGGCGCTGAAGACAGTGAAATTGGTGAAATAAATGTGCCGGTTAATTTTGCAGGTGTGACCTTTTACCCAGAAGACTTCTTATATGCCGATAGTACAGGCATTGTCATTTCAGCAGATCCTTTAGATCTAGATTATGATTTAGAAGATGAGGATGATGAAGAAGAAGACGAAGAGTTTTAAAATTTTAGCGACATTTAAATAACAAAAAGCCCAATTAATATTGGGCTTTTTGTTATCTAAAAATAATCATTTAGCGAGTTTGACCTCGATATTATTTTTATACGAATTAAGCGTTTTCTTCTGCTTGTTCGATTTTACCAACAAGTGCACTTAAACGCTCTTGCCATTGTTGATGCTCAGCATTTAAACGGTCATTATCAGACTGAAGTTGTTCAGTTTTACCTGCTAAATTAGCTTTATCTTCTTTAAGCTCTTCGATCTCCATTTGCAATAATGCAATTGTTTCTACTGCTTGGTTAATTTTATTTTCTAATTTTTCTAATAGTTCGAATGTCATTTAACAACCCTTAATACAAAATGAATAATAACTTGATTGCTGTGAGAATAAGCATTCCAAGGTGCTTATTCAACCTTTGTTTTAAATTTCATGAAAAAAAAATGAAAATCGTCTTTAAAGTCCCACTATGCTAGTGTATTTCGATAAAATGATGACTATTTAAGGACTAAACAATGACAACACCACTACAACTTGGCCGCTACCAACATTATAAGGGTCCATTCTATCAGGTTGAAGGCGTCGCTATTCATAGTGAGACAGAAGAAGAGATGGTAATTTATCGCCCTTTATACGGCGAAGGTCGCACCTGGGTACGACCTTTAAGTATGTTTTTAGAAACAGTTGAAGTTGATGGGAAACAACAAAGCCGCTTTACTTATATTGCAGATTAAAGATTTTGCTCCATTGAAAGAGACGGCATTTCACATGAGGGTCTGCCCACTATTTTAGCAGGCACCCCCGCAACAGTTGTGTGTGCAGGAACGGCTTCTAATACCACGCTTCCTGCACCTACTTTTGCACCAATACCAATTTCAATATTACCTAACACTTTCGCGCCGGCGCCAATCATCACTCCTTGACGAATTTTAGGGTGGCGATCGCCACTTTCTTTACCTGTTCCGCCTAAAGTAACACCTTGCAGTAAAGAGACATTGTCTTCAATCACTGCAGTTTCACCCACAACAACACCCGTTGCATGGTCAAACATAATACCTTTACCAATAGTCGCCGCTGGGTGTACATCTACACCGAAAATAACAGAACTACGATTTTGTAAATACAGTGCTAAAGCAATGCGTTTTTCGTTCCATAACCAATGTGCAACACGATGAATTTGTAATGCATGGAACCCTTTTAAATATAATAAAGGAATCGAATATTCCTCTACTGCAGGGTCACGCTCTTGAACGGCTAAAATATCTGCCATTGCACTTTGTATAATACCTGGATCGGCTTCAAATGCTTCATCAATAACCTCTCTCACTAGAATGCCTGGCATGGTACGACTATCTAGGCGATTTGCTAGTTGATAGCTTAATGCTGAACAAAAAGTCTTATGATTTAAAATAGTCGAATGAAAGAAACTTGCTAGAATAGGCTCATTACTTGAGCTTTCCCATGCTTCATCTCTTATTTTATCCCACAGCTCAGTAATTCTGTTTTGCATTATACGTCCTTAAGCTAACTAGTATTTTTTATATCGATTTTTCGTTCGTTGTATTTTCAACTCTTGATACAGGATCAAGGTGTATTAATATATCTGCATTCGGAAAGCTTTGTTCAAGCAATAAATGCACTTTATCTGATGTTTCATGTGCTTGGTATAAACTTTGCCAATCGTCTAACTCTAAATGTAGCTGTATGAATTTAACATTACCGGAAGAGCGAGTTCTTAAATCATGAACACCACGTACGCCATCCACCTTATGCGCTAATTCAAGTACTAAATGATCATCTTCTTTAGTCAGTTGTTTATCCATTAAGGCATCAATTGATTGCTTCCCGATTTCCCAGGCACCATGCAAGATATAAAGGCTAACAGCAATAGCAAAAACACCATCAGCCCAAATCAAGCCAAAACTGGCTAAAATGATAGCGCACAATACTGCCCCATTTAACGCAATATCAGTTCGATAATGTAACGCATCAGCTTTGATAGCCATGCTGTTGGTTTTCTTTACCACATAACCTTGATATAAAACCAATGAAATGGTCACTAAAAGTGAGAAAAGCATAACCGTTATACCGATATTACTGGCGCCAATCTCACGTTGGTTAATAATCGCAGAAACACCGTTGATCATTAAGAAAATAGACGAACCAGAAATAAATGCAGCTTGAGCGAGTCCAGCTAAACTCTCCGCTTTTCCATGCCCAAAACGGTGATCATCATCGGCGGGTTGTAATGCAACTTTGATAGCAAATAAGTTGATAAGTGAAGTACTCACATCCATTAATGAATCAGTTAATGCTGCTAGAATACTTGATGAGTCTGTCATTATCCAAGCAATCAATTTTACAATAATTAATAACGATGCGGCTAGCACGGCAGCTTGCCCTGCTCGCTTCACTAAGTAAGAATACTGTTCTGTTGGTGCTGATTGATTCACAATAATGACACTCTATAAAGTTTTGGAACGTTAGTATACCGATTATTATTTCAGATACAAAACCCACCTATTAGATAGATACCCAGACGATTCTAAGCAATTGATTGTATCGCCCCTTATTCAAGAGATGAGTTAAATTAAAGCATTTGAATCAACAAGCTTGAGGCAAGTTTATTAAAAATAGGTATTAACTGGCTTAGTTTTTCAATAAAATAGTTAAGATATAATACTCCACTTAATAATAGAGCTTACTCATGATTGAAGTTGCATTGTACGAACCTGAAATCCCACCTAATACAGGAAATATCATTCGCTTATGTGCCAATACAGGCTGTGTATTGCATTTAATAGAGCCTTTAGGCTTTGATTTAGATGAAAAAAAAGTACGTCGCGCTGGCTTAGACTACCATGAAATGATTAATGTACATCAACATAAAGATTTCGAGAGCTTCTTAAAAGCAGTTGAAGGTAAACGTTTACTTGCATGTACAACAAAAACAACGACCTATCATCATAATGCCAACTTTCAGGACGGTGATGTACTGCTATTCGGACCTGAAACGCGTGGTTTACCCGCGACTATTTTAGACTCATTACCGCTTGAACAAAAACTGCGTATTCCAATGAGAGCTGATAGCCGCTCTATGAACTTATCTAATGCTGTTTCTGTGTTTGTTTATGAAGCGTGGCGTCAGCTCGACTTCCCGGGGGCTGTATAACCTCGATATAAGATTGGTAGCAATCAGCGCCTTGATTGGATTCTATCCATTCAGTGTTTTTTATTGCTATCATCTCACTCTTACACAAGATCAAATCAATAAATGGAGTTAACATGAATAATAAAATGATGGGGATATTGCTAATCGTTTTCGGTGGGATGTTATTTGTATGGGGTTATAATATGTATGATGCATCGACATTAGACGTTAACTCAAATATCCCTCCATTTCGAGCATGGGTTGGGATGATTGTAGGCGGCATTAATGTGTTTGTAGGTTTCTTAAAACTAAAACAATAAACCAAAGCCATCGTCTTTTTCAAATGCCTGAGTTTATATTAAACACAGGCATTTAATTGTCTGAAAGCCCCTCTTCAATCTTGTTTACTATATTTAGCTGCAAACTAGATTTTAAAGGGACAATGACCATCACCTAAAAGCCTATCTTGGTTGTACAGATTGCACCAATAACTGAACCGTTCGTTGCCCTCTAAACTCATTTACATCTAAGCTATAGACACAAAAAACTTCTTGAATCGACAAATCAGGCCAATATTCAGGGTCAATATTAAAAGCAATCGCATCGATTAATTTATCCCCTTGCTGCAAAATCATTTTTAAATGTTTTTGACCAACAATTCTTTGCTGCTTTAATTTAAAAACACCATCAAACACTGGTGCAGGGAAACCTTGTCCCCACGGCCCAGCATCACGTAACTCTTGCGCAACACTTAAATCCAATTCTTCAGGCGCTAACTGTCCATCAGATAGAATAATATTTTGCAAAACATCGTCAGTAACTTGTTCTTTTAGAATCAAATTTAAAGCGTCATTGAATAAACTAAAATCTTTCTCTAATAAGCTTAACCCTGCAGCCATGGCGTGTCCGCCAAACTTCAAAATAACGCCAGGTATCTTTTTATCCACCAAGTCCAGCATATCTCTTATATGTATACCGGGTATTGAGCGAGCAGAGCCTTTAATTTCACCGTCATTAGCACGTGCAAATGCGAAGGTAGGACGGTAATACTTTTCTTTAATACGAGAAGCAACTAAACCTATCACACCTTGGTGCCAATCCGCTTCAAAAAGACAAAGCGCATAAGGCAGATTAGCTTGATCAATAGATAGCTTCTCTAAACTATTTAACGCTTCTTGCTGCATACTTTGCTCTATTTCTCTACGAGAGAGGTTTAAAGCATCTAACTCTGTCGCTAAGCTATTGGCTTGAACAGGGTCATCACATAATAATAATTCAACGCCATGGCTCATTTCATCCAAGCGCCCTGCTGCATTCAACCTTGGCCCAAGTGAAAAGCCTAGATCACTGGCAACTAATTGTTGTTGATTACGCTTGGCCACTTGAATCAGCGCACTAATACCCGGTCGACAAAAACCAGCACGAATACGCGCTAACCCTTGATGTACTAAAGTACGGTTATTAGCATCTAACTTAACAACATCGGCAACAGTGCCTAGGGCTACAATATCTAAGAAATTGGCTAAATTAGGTGGAGCTATGTGAGTGAACGCGCCCTTTTTTTGCATTAATGAGCGCAGTGAAAGCATCACATAAAAAGCGACCCCTACCCCTGCTAAGTTTTTACTAGGAAAGTCACAACCATGTTGATTTGGATTCACGATTGCATCGGCAATCGGCACTTCATCGCCAGGTAAATGATGATCTGTCACTAACACATCTAAACCAAGTGATTTTGCATGAGCAACACCGCTGATACTGGAAATACCATTATCTACAGTCATGATTAGTTGAGCATGTTGCTGTATTGCTAGGTCAACAATCTCAGGACTTAAGCCATAACCATAATCAAAGCGATTCGGTATTAAGTAATCGACATCCTTAAACCCTAACGCTTTAAGAGATAAAATAGTGAGCGCTGTGCTAGTTGCCCCGTCAGCATCAAAGTCACCAATGATAATAATCTTTTTATGCTTTAAAAAGGCATCATATAAAAGCTCACAAGCATCACCGATCCCTTTTAATTTATTCGCATGAATTAAGCTTTTGGTGCTGTTATCTAACTCTTGATCAGTACAGATACCACGGCTTGTATATAGTTTTTTTAATAAAGGAGAGCAGGAAAGAGACAATAAACTCTGATCACCCTGAGATCGTTGTTGAACTTGTGTTTCTGTAGACATAAAAAAACCGCACGATAAAAAGAATATCAGTGCAGTTTATTATGGATTGACGAAGAGAAGAAGCCTTAGCTTATTTTTTTTCTTCTAAAATTTGTAATAAACGATCAGCAGGTAAATACCCTGGTAACATTGTGCCATCTTCTAAGAATAAAGAAGGTGTACCGTTTACGCCTAATGCAAGACCTAATTGGTATTGTTCAAAGACAGTATTGTCACAAGTTTTGTACTCAAGCTTACCATTATTTTTAGCTGCTTCCATTGCCGATTTAGGGTCATCAGAACACCAAATAGAAACCATTGTGTTGTAAGCATTAGACTCTTGTCCGCCACGAGGGAAAGCCATATAACGAATAGTAATGCCTAGTTTATTATAATCAGCCATTTCAGAATGAAGCTTTTGACAGTAAGGACAGCTGGTATCAGTAAAAGCAGTAACGACAAATTTTTCATTGTCTGCTTTATAAACGATCATGTCTTTTTCGAAGTCTTTAAGTTTAACAAAGTGTTTTGCGGTATTCTGTTTACGTAACTCAGCTGTTTTTTCAGCCGTTACATTTTTCATTTCATCATCAAAATCAAAAATCGTACCCGCGACTAAATATCGAGCATCTTCACTGATATAATACATTTTACCTTGGCTATAAAATTCGTATAAGCCCTTAATTGGTGACTCACTAACTGTTCCATGGTCAACACCCATCGATGCTAAACGCGTTATTAAACTTTCATTTAAGTTACTAGAAGCACTTACATTCTTCGCACTGTCTTCTGCTAATTTTGTTGCGCTAGCCTCTTCAGCAAAGCTAAAACTACTTATCGAACTAATTAATAAACCAACGAATAATGCGCTTACTTTTGTCTTAACGTTAAATACCGACATGATGCTCCCCAGAAAAATAAATTAACATGATTATGCCTACCTTATTAGATAATGTGAATAATAGTTGACCTTAATAGTCGAACTTTAATTTCACTTAACATTGAAACAATCTTATTCACTTTTATCATCTCACCTACTTCTCCATTTAAATGACATTGTTCGCGGCGACTTAAGCTCTTGGATGATGCTCGTCATGCAACACTTTCAAACGGTCTTGAGCAATATGTGTATAAATTTGTGTTGTAGATAAGTCGCTATGACCTAGTAACATTTGTACCACACGTAAGTCAGCCCCATAATTCAAAAGGTGTGTCGCAAAAGCATGACGTAGTACGTGCGGTGACAAAGCTTCTTTATCAATACCTGCAATTAATGCATAGTGTTTAATGCGATGCCAGAATGTTTGTCTGACCATTTGTGTTCCTCGACGACTAGGAAATAAAATATCACTACTTTGCCCCCCTAACAGCGCAGGTCTCATCTCATCAATATAACGTTCTAACCAATAAACGGATTCTTCGCCTAAAGGGACTAAACGCGTTTTACCACCTTTACCTGTCACCCTAATCACGCCCTGTTTTAAATTAACCTCCTCCATTGCTAATCCAACCAATTCAGTGACACGCAACCCAGTTGCATATAACACCTCCAGCATGGCTTTATCTCGAAATTGAATAGGATCATCTAACTCAGGGGCGGCTAATAGTGCATCGACTTCAGACTCTGATAAAGATTTAGGTAACGGTTTGACGACTTTAGGGCTTTCCAGTTTTGCACTTGGATCATCTTCACGAAACTTCTCTCGACATAAGTATTGATAATAGCGACGAATTGCACTCATTAATCTCGCAGTGGAAGTATTTTTATAATCAATATTGCCCTCTAAACGAGATTCAAAATAATTATTTAAATCTCGCTCAGTAGCTTCTGTTAATGTGACCTCTGATTTTTGTAGAAATAGCTCCACTAAAGTTAAATCATGGCGATAAGATTCGAGTGTGTTTTTAGACAACCCTCGCTCCAACCACAGTGAATCTAAAAATTGTTCTATGCTTAGTACTTCCATTCTATGTGCCTTAGCGGTAAATTAGCGCCTCTTTTATTTATAATTCAAAGGTCGCATATGAAAATTGGTTTATTTTATGGCTCTAGCACTTGTTATACAGAAATTGCTGCAGAAAAGATTCAAGCAGAGCTAGGTGATTCATTAGTTGACCTATTTAACATAAAAGATCAGGGGTTAGACAAGGTAAACGATTACGATATTTTAATATTGGGTATTTCTACTTGGGATTTTGGTGAACTTCAAGAGGATTGGGGTAAATTATGGGACCAAATTGATGGAATAGATGTCAGTGATAAAATTATCGCCATTTTTGGATTAGGCGATCAGGACGGTTACAGTGAATGGTTTGTTGATGCAGTAGGTATGTTGCATGAGAAACTCTTACCGCAAAGCCCTAAATTCATTGGTTACTGGCCTACTGAAGGGTACCAATTTGAAGCCTCTAAAGCGGTAACTGAAGACGGTGAGTATTTTGTTGGATTAGCCTTAGATGAAGATACACAATATGAACTAAGTGACCAACGTATTAGTGATTGGAGTTTACAAATATTAGAAGAGATACAAAGCTTACTCTAATCATGGCAGCAAACAGCAGGGAGTTAACCCTCCCTGCTAAAAATAAATTATATTTCAATTAGTTACAAAAGAATAACTTAAAAAACACACGCCTACAAACATCCCCTTTTATTTTTCAGCCACCACCTAGAAAGAAAGTTACCTGCGCTTATTTTCCACCTTTTTGTAATTTAATTACAAGTCCGCCTAAAGCTTGACATGAATCAACTTTTTAAAAAAAACCTTTGCTAGAATCTTAACTAATCCATGAGAGGTAACTTTTATGAAACAAGTGAAGGTGAAAATTAACACTAACTTAGTTTTTCAAATATAGCACTTGTTAACAATAAGCACCCTAGTTTTAGTTGTAGATATGACCAACACTTTAGGGTGAGGATTTAAGACTGAGAATTAATTTTAATATTCTTTTTAATCATTAACGGTGAAGGTAAATCTTTATGACTAAATTAAACGAAGCATTTGTATCAGCATGGGACGGTTTTGCTGGTGAAGCTTGGAAAACTGACGTTAACGTTCGCGACTTCATTCAACAAAACTATACGCCATATGAAGGCGATGAAAGTTTCCTAGCAGATGCAACTAAAGCGACTGATAAGCTTTGGGAAAATGTAATGGTAGGAATCAAACAAGAAAATGCAACACATGCACCTGTTGATTTTGATACCGATGTAATCAGTACAATTACTGCACATGATGCAGGTTACATTAACAAAGATTTAGAAACGATCGTTGGTCTACAAACTGAAAAACCACTAAAACGTGCACTTATCCCGAATGGCGGTATCCGCATGATCGATGGCTCATGTAAAGTGTATGGTAAAGAATTAGATGATGGTATTCGTACTATTTACTCAGAGCACCGTAAAACACACAACCAAGGTGTATTTGATGTGTACACAGGCGATATTCTAAAATGTCGTAAATCAGGTGTATTAACTGGTTTACCTGATGCTTACGGACGTGGTCGTATCATTGGTGACTACCGTCGTGTTGCTTTATACGGTATCGACTTCCTAATGACAGAAAAAGCGGCACAACATAAAAGCTTAGAAGCAGAGTTAATTGCCGGCAGTTCACTAGAAGAAACCATAAAATTACGTGAAGAAATTTTTGAACAATACCGCGCACTTGATCAAATGAAAACAATGGCTGCTAAATATGGCGCCGACATTTCAGGTCCAGCAAGATCGGCTAAAGAAGCGATTCAATGGACATACTTTGGTTACTTAGCAGCAATCAAATCACAAAATGGTGCTGCAATGTCATTTGGCCGTACTGCATCATTCTTAGATATTTACATTGAAAAAGATTTAAAAGCAGGTGTTATCACTGAAACTGATGCACAGGAACTGATCGACCACCTAGTAATGAAACTTCGTATGGTACGCTTCTTACGTACACCTGAATACGATGATCTATTCTCTGGTGACCCTATTTGGGCAACTGAGTCAATCGGTGGTATGGGTGTTGATGGTCGTACATTAGTGACTAAAAACAGCTTCCGCTTCCTACATACTCAATACACTATGGGCCCATCTCCAGAGCCTAACATTACTGTATTATGGTCTGAAGCACTGCCAGTTAACTTCAAAAAATACTGTGCAAAAGTATCTATTGATACCTCATCTATTCAATATGAAAACGATGATCTAATGCGTACCGACTTTGATAATGATGACTATGCAATTGCATGTTGTGTGTCACCAATGATTGTTGGTAAGCAAATGCAATTCTTTGGTGCTCGTGCAAACTTAGCGAAAACATTACTTTACTCAATCAATGGTGGTGTAGACGAAAAATCAAAAGTACAAGTTGGCCCTAAAACGCTACCTGCAATTACAGCAGAAGTATTAGATTATGATGAAGTTTACTCAAACCTTGATCACTTTATGGATTGGTTAGCAGAGCAATATGTGACAGCACTTAACTGCATACACTACATGCACGACAAATACAGCTACGAAGCATCGCTAATGGCACTTCATGACCGTGACGTAACACGTACTATGGCATGTGGTATTGCAGGATTGTCAATTGCAGCAGACTCATTAGCAGCGATTAAATATGCAAAAGTACGTCCGATTCGTGATGAAGATGGTATTGCGACTGATTTTGATATCGAAGGTGATTACCCTAAATTTGGTAACAACGATCCACGTGTTGATGACATTGCATGTGAATTAGTAGAAACCTTCATGAAGAAAATTAAATCACGTCCAATGTACCGTAACGCACGTGCTACACAGTCAATTCTTACTATCACATCTAATGTGGTATACGGTAAGAAAACAGGTAACACACCAGATGGCCGTCGTGCAGGTGCACCATTTGCACCAGGTGCAAACCCAATGCATGGTCGTGATGAAAAAGGCGCAGTGGCATCATTAACATCAGTCTCTAAATTACCGTTTGCTTACGCTCAAGATGGTATCTCTTATACCTTCTCTATCGTACCAAATGCATTAGGTAAAACTGATGATTCACAAAAATCAAACCTAGCAGGTCTGATGGACGGTTACTTTAAGCACACACCAGAGATTGAAGGTGGACAACACTTAAACGTGAATGTAATGAACCGTGAAATGTTAGTGGATGCAATGGAAAACCCAGAGAAATATCCTCAGTTAACGATTCGTGTATCTGGTTATGCAGTACGATTCAATTCATTAACTGCAGAGCAGAAACAAGACGTTATTACACGTACCTTCACAGCAACACTATAAATTGAAGCGAGGGTAAACAATTACCTTCGTACTTCTTTTTAGTTACTTATATTTACTTGAATTTTGTATAGTAAATAATAACAAGGTTATGATTATAAAAGGTTTCATCTGCAAAGATGAAACCTTTTGTCATTGAAAAACAAAGCTTTTTTAGCTTTTATCAATAACATTAAAGAAATAAAATGATTTAAGTTATTCGCCTAGTTGGTATTATATCTTTCTTGAGCCCGAGCTTAATTAAGAATCAAATGCTAATTAAGAGGCGATACAACTAATCTACTTCATGAGGTTAAATCATGTCAGTTACAGGTCGAGTACATTCAATAGAAACTTGCGGTACCGTTGATGGTCCAGGTATTCGCTTCATCATTTTTTTACAAGGCTGCTTAATGCGCTGTCAGTACTGCCATAACCGCGACACTTGGGATACCGAAAGCGGAAAAGAAACCACTGTTGAGGAGTTAATGTCAGAGTTACTTCAATACCGTAACTTCATGGAAGCATCAGGCGGTGGCATAACTATTTCAGGCGGTGAAGCAATGTTACAACCTGAATTTGTGCAAGCCATGTTTGAAGCTTGCCGCTTAGAAGGCATTCATACCTGTTTAGATACCAACGGTTTTGTTCGTAAAATAGATGAAACAACTAAAAATATTTTAAATAGCACAGATTTAGTACTGCTCGATATTAAACAAATGGATCTGAAAAAACATATTGCTTTAACCCATGTTAGTAATAAATATACTCTGGAGTTTGCTAAATACTTACAACAACATGATCAAGCTGTGTATTTACGCTATGTGGTTGTCCCTGGTATCACAGATGATTTCGCAGATGTTCATGCCCTAGGTGAATTCATTAAGCCAATGAAAAACATTGAAAAAATTGAATTACTACCCTACCACGAGTTAGGCAAGCACAAGTGGATAGCGATGGGCGAAATCTACCCTCTTGATGGCGTATCTCCACCGAGTCGAGATACGATGACGTCAATAAAATCAATATTAGAAGAATACCACCCTAATGTGATATTTTAACAGCAACAAAAATAAGGCGGTTTGGTACCGCCTTTATGCTATTATCACCTTTATTTTTAAACAGTAATCCTTATGACATCTTTTATTTGCCCGCTCTGTAATACACCCTTTAATAAAGTAAATAACAGCCAAGTTTGTAATAACAATCATCACTTTGATATTGCCAAAGAGGGTTACCTGAACTTATTACCCGTACAATCAAAAAGCTCTAAAAACCCAGGTGATAACCAACAAATGATGATGGCTAGACGAGCTTTTTTAAATACAGATGGTTACTTGCCATTGGCACAAAAAGTCGCTGAAATTAGTCAACAATATTTGGATGGGGTCGAGCAGGCTAATATTTTAGATTTAGGCTGTGGCGAAGGTTATTACACCAATATCATTAACCAACATTTGCCTGAACATACGATGTTAGGACTAGATATCTCTAAAGTTGCTATTCGCTATGCAGCCAAGCGTTATAAAGATATCGATTTTTGTGTAGCCAGTGCATACCAAGTGCCTCTTGAACAGCACAGTGTAGACTTACTGATTCGTATTTATGCCCCATCAAAAGCACAGGAATTATTACGTTTAATCAAAAAAAATGGTTATTTAATTACAGTTACACCTGCTCCTCGTCACTTATATCAGATCAGAGAGGCGATATATGAACAGGTAAATGCGCATTTACAAGAGAATGAAGCGCTAGAAGGTTTTACAAAAATACAACAAATTCCTTTGAATTATGAGTTAAATATTAATAACCCGCAGCAATTGAAAGACCTTATTAATATGACCCCCTTTGCATGGAAATTCACAGAGGAAAAATTACAAAAACTTCTCAATAACGCAACATCATGGAAAATTGAATGTGACTTCAATATTGAAGTTTTCCAGCATTGTTAAATAAGCTCATTATTATATAAAAAGTTATCGCCCCCCTTCTTAAACCCTTTATTTAATAGTTTTGCTAAATCTATAAAGCGAGGGTTTTCTATCATCACTTTCTGTCCTCCATTTAACACTTCGCTTATTTCCAAATACCACGTGGATAGTGATGGAGACAAGTGTTGTTGCGAACGTTTACCCAACCATAAAAGACAATGCATTGGTAATCCGATCATGAAAACAATAAAAGTCGCGGTACTTGGCCAAGAAAAATAAAGTGGAAAAACGATATACAAGGAAGCAACTAAAACGATAAAAACAGGAAATATTTTTATTAAAATATTGGTGTAATAAACCATTTTACTATCCACAAATAATGAATATAGACAAGCTTGCTTTGGCCAAGCCTTTAGGTATATATCCCCTTTCTTTATAGAGTCAAAAAACATAAATAGGTAAATTCCTTTCTTTAAAAAGAGATAAAAGTGACGAATCGAGCAGAAAAGATGTTGTCTAAAAAAACATTCTGATCAAACTTTGATTTCGGATAATTTTTATCTAATTGTCATTTGTAATTTTATTACATATGGGTAAAATCAAATCATAACTTAATTTAAAAAATCAATGGCGCTTATGCCTTAATCAAGTTATGTTTTTCATTATATATTAATATCAAATTTTACCTTGATATTATCAATTTAATTTTAGAAATTGGAAGCTTTTATGAGCAATAAATTAGTCCTTGTACTCAACGGTGGTAGTTCATCACTTAAGTTTGCTGTCATCAATGTAAAAACTGGGGAAGCAATGATTAGTGGTTTAGCAGAATGCTTTAACCTCCCTGAAGCCCGTATAACTTGGAAACATAACGGAACCAAAAATACAGCTAGCTTGCCTGAAAATGGGGCTCGTTCTCAAGCGATGGTATTTATTGTTAATAATATTCTCAATAAAATTGAAGGTATTGAAGAGCAGTTAATTGCAGTTGGTCATCGAATTGTACATGGTGGAGAACACTTCAGTAAATCCATGGTTATTGATGATACGGTATTTAAAGGCATTGAAGATTGTATTCCATTAGCGCCATTACATAACCCTGCTCATATTTCTGGTATTAAAGCAGCAAGAGTCGCTTTTCCAAAACTAAAACAGGTTGCTGTATTTGATACTGCATTCCACCAAACAATGCCTCAAAAAGCTTACCTATACGCGCTACCTTATGAGCTATACCAAGACTCTCATATCCGTCGTTATGGTATGCATGGTACAAGCCACCAATTTATAATGAAACAAGCTGCTGATGCGCTAGACATTCCAGTAGACAAAATTAACATTATTTCTGCTCACTTAGGTAATGGTGCATCGGTCGCTGCAATTAAAAATGGTCAATGTGTTGACACAAGCATGGGCATGACGCCTCTTGCTGGATTAGTAATGGGTACACGTTGTGGAGATCTAGACCCAAGTATAATTGAGTTTTTAGTTGAGCAAAAAGGCTACTCATTAGAAGAAGCAATGAACCTATTACAAAAGGAAAGTGGCTTAAAAGGTATTTCAGGCGTATCGAGCGATTGGCGTCAAATTGAAGAAGCTGTTAATAATGGTGTTGAACGTGCAATCCTAGCCGTCGATATGTTCTGTTACCGCCTCGCAAAATACATTGCAAGTTATGCCGTTCCATTAGGCCGTATTGATGCGCTTGTGTTCACTGGTGGTATCGGTGAAAACGCAGTAGAAATGCGTACTAAAGTACTCGAAAACCTAGCGATATTCGGTTACAAGATTGACCAAGAAAAAAATGACGCAGCTAAATTTGGCGAGTCAGGAATTATTACTGCTGACCAGTCCCCTATCGCGATTGTTATCCCGACCAATGAAGAATGGGTAATTGCACAAGACGCTGCTGAACTTGTCTCTCAATAAAGTAAAACTAATTTAAGAGGGAATTAATACTCCCTCTATTCACCTCTTAAAAGGAATAATCATGTCTCGTACAATAATGTTAATCCCAATTGGCACTGGTGTTGGTGTCACTTCGGTTAGCCTTGGAATGGTTCGCGCGATGGAACGCCAAGGTGTCGCTGTTAACTTCTTTAAGCCAATTGCACAACCTCGCCCTGGTGACCATGGTACAGAACGCTCTACAACAACATTAAGAAACTCAAGCAACATACAACCTCCTGAGCCTTTTGCAATGAAATATGCTGAAGGCCTTATTTCATCTGGTCATACTTCAGAGCTGCTTGAAAATATTGTTGAGCGCTTCCGTGAAGGAACAAAAGACAATGATGTGATTATTGTAGAAGGTTTAGTACCAACAGATAAACATCAATTTGCTAATAGTGTTAACTACAGTATTGCTAAAGCACTCGGCGCTGAAATGGTATTTGTTACTCACCCAAGTAACGATAGCTCTCAACAATTAAAAGAGCGCATGGAAATTGCTGTTTCTTCTTTTGGTGGTAAACAAAATAAAAGCATTGCCGGTTGTATCATTAATAAAGTTGGCGCACCTATTGATGAAAATGACAGTGCTGGCTTTGACTTATCAGAAATGTTTGACATTCCAGAGGGTTCAGTTAATAACAATCTTGAAGTGCTACAGATGTTTAGCAAAAGCCCACTACCGATTTTAGGCTGCATCCCATGGAGTGCTGATTTAATTGCGCCTCGCGTTAAAGATTTAGCAGCGCATTTAGAAGCTGATATTTTAAATGAAGGCGATCTAGAAAATCGACGTCTACACTCAGTGACATTCTGTGCACGTTCAATTCCAAATATGGTTCAACACTTTAAACCTGGTTCAATGCTAGTTACTTCAGGTGACCGCAGTGATGTTATCATCGCAACTTGTTTAGCAGTAATGAACGGCATGAAAATCGGCTGTTTATTATTAACAGGTGATTACACACCTGAAGAAGAAGTTTGGAAACTTTGTCGTAGCGCAATGGCTTCAGGTTTACCTGTATTGTTAATTAAGAGCAATACTTGGCAAACAGCCCAGCGCTTACAAAACTTCAACATGGAAATTCCAGTTGATGATTTAGAGCGTATCGAAAAAGTACAAGAGTATATTGCCAGCCACATTGATAAACATTGGTTAAATACCTTAACTGAAGATTCTTCATTATCACGTCGTTTATCGCCACCAGCATTCCGTTATCACTTAACTGAATTAGCACGTAAAGCAAATCAACGCATTGTGTTACCTGAAGGTGAAGAACCTCGTACTATTCAAGCAGCTGTTATTTGTGCTGAACGTGGTATTGCTAAACCCGTGTTATTGGGTAATCCAGCTGAAATCCGTCGTGTAGCAGCACAACAAGGTATTGTGATCACTGATGAAGTAGAAATCGTTAACCCTACCGATGTGATTGAACAATATGTTGCACCTATGGTTGAGTTACGTAAAGGTAAAGGTCTAACTGAAGTAGTTGCACGTGAACAACTGCAAGATACTGTAGTTTTAGGTACGATGATGTTAGCGGAGAATGAAGTAGCAGGTCTAGTATCTGGTGCCGTTCATACAACAGCAAACACTATCCGCCCTGCTTTACAGTTAATTAAAACAGCACCAGGTGCAAGCCTAGTATCTTCAATCTTCTTCATGCTATTGCCTGATCAAGTATTGGTATACGGTGACTGTGCAATCAATCCAGATCCAACAGCTGACCAGTTAGCAGATATTGCTATCCAATCGGCAGATTCTGCAATCGCTTTTGGTATCGACCCTAAAGTTGCCATGATCAGTTACTCCACTGGTAATTCAGGTGCAGGCTCTGACGTTGAAAAAGTACGTGAAGCAACTAAAATCGCACAAGAGCGCCGTCCAGACTTATTAATCGATGGGCCGCTACAGTACGATGCAGCTGTGATGGAAAATGTAGCGAAGAGCAAAGCACCAGACTCTAAAGTAGCTGGTCAAGCAACCGTATTTATCTTCCCTGACTTAAACACTGGTAATACAACTTACAAAGCGGTACAGCGTAGTGCTAACCTAATCAGTATTGGTCCAATGCTGCAAGGTATGCGCAAACCTGTTAATGACTTGTCTCGCGGTGCTTTAGTGGATGATATTGTTTACACTGTCGCATTAACAGCAATTCAAGCAACACAGGCGAATGAAAAAGCGGCATTAGCAAAAGGTTAATACACGCTTAAAAAGCTTAAATAAAAAACCTCGATTCTCTAAGCTGACTTGACTTATAGTTAAGCACTTTAGTAAATCGAGGCTTTTTTATAACTACCTAAATCAAAAGTCTAAAGGTAGATGCAATAATAGTAACAATTAAAATATTACTACTCTTTCTCTTAATGCCTATAACTGCACTAACACACACTTCAAGCCCTTATCAGGATCAATGTTAGTATATTCTGCAGGCGGCGTAATAACCTTAATGACCTTTGCTTCAGGGCAATGCTCCGCTAATGAGTCATAAATAAATTGAAAACCTAGATCTGGGCTATTTAAACACAGTAATGCTTGCCCACCTTCAGTTAATAACTCAGGTAAACGTCGCATTATTTTAGGGTAATCTCGTTTGATATTGACACTGCCCTTCTGCAATGACGGAGGATCAGCAATCACAATGTCATAAGGCCCTAATCGCTTAACTTTCCCCCAAGACTTAAAGAGATCATGTCCAAGATATTTTACCTTACTTAAATCATGTTCATTTAATCGATGATTATCACGGCCAACGGCTAATGCCGCTTTACTCATGTCTAAGTTAACTACCTTTTCAGCGCCACCAGCCAGCGCTGCAACAGAGAAAGCACACGTATAAGAAAAAAGGTTTAGTACACGTTTATTTTGACCATGTTCCCTAACCCAAGAACGACCATTTTTCATATCTAAAAAGATACCGTAATTCTGATTTGTACCTAAACTAATTTTATAGGTTAAGGCATTTTCATCCGCACTAAAATCCGTTATCTCCTCACCGTATAAAACGAAAGTAGGAGCGAGTTCACGACAACGAAACTGTACTTGAATACTCTTTACAGCAAAGCCTTTGCTAGTTAACTCAGACAATAAGCATTGACTTAAATCCGCTAACCACTGATCGCTTTCCTCTTTATATAGAATCACTAAAACGACAGGTGATAGCCAATCAATATTAATGTGCTGGTATTCAGGATAATTAAAACCACGTCCATGAAATAAACGCGCCATCTCTTTCTCTTGTCCTGCTTTTACTTCAGGAAAATGCATTTTTTCTAGCAATGCTGTAAACATATTATATATCTTCTTTATTAGCAGGAGAGGCACTCGATTCCGAGCCCTCTTTTTGTTCAGGTACTTTTTCACTTAAAGGCTCACCATAGAGCGCTTCATTAAACACTTCTTCTTTGCCTTTCTCTTCAATCATTCTAACTTCTTCATCAGAGCTTAATAAAATCGCAAACCATCGCCCATCTTCACTATTTTCTAAAGCCATTTTAAGGATCATGGTTAATGGAACAGATAATAACATGCCCACCACACCTAATAACCACCCCCAAAAAATTAATGATAAAAACACAATAAGTGTAGATAAGCCTAGTCGTCTGCCCATAAAACGAGGCTCAACAACATTTCCCATTACCATATTCACACCAACAAACAGCCCGACCACAACAGCGGCATGAGCCGCACCAAGCTGTAAGAATGTTAGAATAACGGCAGGAACAGCAGCAATAATAGAGCCGATATTAGGGATGTAATTTAATAAAAAAGCCAATAAAGCCCAGAGTACAAAAAACTGTACGCCTAGTAGCCATAAAACGATTCCAATGATGACACCCGTCGCCAAGCTAATCATGGTTTTAATGGCCATATACTGATTAACTTTCGTTAAAAACAAATCTAACTTTCTTTCTGCTTGTGAAGAGTCATCAAAGGCAATATGTAATTTTTGTGCAAAAACTTTACCTTCCGATAACATAAAGACAACCGTTAACAGTAATAAGAAGATATTGCCTAATACACTACTAAAGCCACTTAACGTTGTTGTCACCATGTTAATCACTTTAGCCGGATCAAAGTATTCTTGAATACTATCAAAAGAGACCACGATGTCATGAGTCGCAAGCCAGTTGAGCAACCAATTCAATTGCTCTGATAATTGTGCTTCATAGGTAGGAATTGCTTGTCTAAAACCATTTACAGCAGCACCAATAGTGCCACCTAAAATGAGAAACAAAGAAAATATTGTAAAAATAACCAGTCCAATAGAAAGGCCTCTCGGTATTTTTTTACTTTCTAAATACATAACAGCTGGATTACAAATAATCGCTACAAATAATGAAAGTAAAAAAGGCACTACAATGGGAGCTGCAATCTTAATACCAGCCAATGAAATAACAAAAGCAGAAAAAAATAACGCACTGCGTCCTATCGTGGAAATATTCCCCATCGTTCAAATCCCTTTAATAAAATAGCTTATCTAGCAAGCAAGATGCAGGAAGTATAAAGCATCCCTGTATATTAATAAAAATAACTTAAAAAGAAGCAAACAATGTTTTACCCACTCCCTATAAATACTATTGTAATACAATAGTAACTTGTTTATTTTCAATAACTTATAATAGCAATTAAGCCATTTATCTCACCCCACAAAAAACGTGACACAGATCACTAAAACAACAGACAGAAGTCGAGCCTGAACGTGATCTCGATCAATGTTCAATTTAGCAAAGTTCCTATAATCAGATCGAAAGTTATTTACTAAGGCACTTTTATTAACAAAACAACTTTAATAAAACACTTTTAAAACTTTTTAAATTTATAACATTTTGGAGAAATATATGACGGTAAGTAATGTCAAAGAACTCAATGCAATGGTTGCTAAAGTTAAAGCAGCACAGAAAGAATTTGCAAACTACTCTCAAGAACAAGTTGATAAAATTTTCAGAGCAGCATCATTAGCAGCATCGACTGCACGTATTGAATTAGCAAAAATGGCCGCAACTGAATCTGGCATGGGTATCATGGAAGATAAAGTAATCAAAAACCACTTTGCTTCTGAATTCATTTACAACAAATATAAAGATGAGCTTACTTGTGGTGTCATTGACCGTAATGAAGAAGGCGGGACGATCACTATCGCAGAACCTGTTGGTATCGTTTGTGCGATCGTACCAACGACTAACCCGACATCAACTGCTATCTTTAAAGCATTAATTTGTCTTAAAACACGTAATGGCTGTATTTTCTCACCACATCCACGTGCGAAGAATGCAACCAATTATGCAGCTAAATTAGTACTAGAAGCAGCAATTAAAGCTGGTGCACCTAAAAATATTATTGGTTGGATTGACCAACCTTCTGTTGAGCTTTCTAACGGTTTAATGAAACATGACGATATTAACCTTATTTTAGCGACTGGTGGTCCAGGTATGGTTAAAGCAGCTTACTCTTCAGGTAAACCTGCGATTGGTGTGGGTGCTGGTAATACACCTGTTGTTATTGATGAAACAGCTGATATCAAACGAGCAGTATCATCGATTCTAATGTCTAAAACATTTGATAACGGTGTTATTTGTGCTTCTGAGCAAGCTGCGATTGTTGTTGAATCTATTTATGACGAAGTTAAAGCACGTTTTGCAAAATACGGTGCTGCAGTACTTGAAAAAGCAGATGCTGATAAAGTACGTAAAGTATTGATTATTGACGGTGCATTGAATGCAAAAATCGTAGGTCAGCCAGCATACAAAATTGCTGCTCTAGCAGGTGTTAAAGTACCAACATCAACTAAAATCCTAATCGGTGAAGGATTAGAAGCATCATGGGCTGATGAGTTCGCACATGAAAAACTATCACCAACATTAGGTTTATTTAAAGCGAAAAACTTTGAAGATGCAGTACGCCAAGCAGGCATCGTATTAGACATAGGCGGTGTTGGCCATACGTCAGTACTTTACACAGACCAAGATGCAAACGCTGACCGTATCGCTTACTTTGGCGACAAAATGAAAACAGCACGTATCTTAATTAACACACCTTCTTCTCATGGTGGTATCGGTGACCTTTACAACTTTGAGTTAGCGCCTTCTTTAACGTTAGGTTGTGGTTCATGGGGGGGTAATGCTATCTCTGAAAACGTAGGTCCAAAACACCTTATCAATAAAAAAATTATTGCGAAGAGAGCTGAGAATATGTTGTGGCATAAACTACCAAAATCTATCTACTTCCGTCGCGGCTGTTTACCAGTTGCAATGACTGACCTTGAAGGCAAAAAACGTGCACTTATCGTCACCGACCGTTTCTTATTCAATAACGGTTACATCGACGATTTACGCAGTATCTTAAAAGAAAATGGTATGGAAGTTGAAGTATTCCATGAAGTGGAAGCAGACCCAACTTTAGCAGTGGTTAAAGCAGGCGCAGCGGCATGTTTAAGCTACCAACCAGATGTGATTTTAGCAGTCGGTGGTGGTTCACCAATGGACGCAGCGAAAATCATGTGGGTAATGTACGAGCACCCAGAAACTGACTTTGAAGATTTATCTATGCGCTTTATGGATATCCGTAAACGTATCTACAAATTCCCTAAAATGGGGTCAAAAGCAGAGTTAGTATGTATTACGACTACTTCAGGTACAGGTTCTGAAGTAACACCATTTGCTGTTGTAACAGATGAACAAACAGGTCAAAAATACCCATTAGCAGATTACGAACTAACACCAAACATGGCGATTGTTGACGCAAACCTAGTCATGGATATGCCTAAATCTTTATGTGCATTCGGTGGTTATGACGCAGTAACACACGCATTGGAAGCTTATGTATCAGTACTAGCAAATGAATACTCTGACGGCCATGCTTTACAAGCACTTAAAATGTTGAAAGAGTACTTACCAAGCTCTTATCAAAACGGTAAAAAAGATCCGATTGCACGTGAGAAAGTACATAATGCAGCAACTATCGCTGGTATGTCATTCGCCAATGCATTCTTAGGTGTTTGTCACTCAATGGCACATAAACTAGGCGCGGAATTCCACATTCCACACGGTTTAGCAAATGCGTTATTAATTTCGAACGCAATTCGTTACAACGCAACTAATAACCCAACTAAACAAACTGCATTCTCACAGTACGATCGCCCTAAAGCACGTGCTCGTTATGCAGAAATAGCAACGCACTTAGGCTTTATCGAAGGCAATACTGAAGATAAACTAAATGCACTACTAAACTGGTTAGAAGAGTTAAAAGTAGCGTTAGATATTCCACTATCAATCCAAGCAGCTGGTGTAAACGAAGCGGAATTCATGGCAAAAGTGGATGAACTAGCAGAACATGCATTCGATGACCAATGTACAGGTGCAAACCCACGCTACCCATTAATTGGAGAGCTTAAAGAAGTATTAATCGCTTCATACTACGGTACAGCTTACGCAGATGTAATGGACGCTCCTGAAGTTGAAGTAAAAGTTGAAGTAAAAGAAGAGAAAAAAGTAGTAGCTAAAAAAGTGAAAGAATTAGCTAGCTAATCAACTCTCTAAATAACCTGACCAAGCCTGCTATAAGCAGGCTTTTTTGCGTTTTCAATTTGGTAAATAAACGGGAAACATAACCACTAAGTGCAGCACTACACAAAGCATATGAAGGGTTGTGTGTAGTGATATCTTTTAAACATACTAAAAGTCATTAAGTGTCCAAGAGCATACTATTAGTTTCACACGTACTCGTATACTGACTAGCCCACGAGAATAACCAAATAGAACGACCTTCAACATCACTGATGGTGAGTAAGCCGCTGCGCCATCTTTATCTTTATCGTTGCCATACCATTTAACAAATGTGCTTAAATCGAGAAGCCTTAGTACACGAAATTAAATGCTATTGCGTCGTTTGGCGGAAAGTACCCTATTTCATCTTTTACATGAGACAGCGCTTTAAACTTTTTATCTTAGTTGCTAATTTAAAACAGTTAGAACGAGCCATAAAAGAAATAACTTTATCTTTTCCACATAAAAATGCACGGTGACACAACGAGAAATACAATGATAATAAGGTGTGTCAGATAGTGACACTTGAGACTGTCTAGATCGGGTCATAATAAACTACCTCCTAGCAATAAAACTGTATTACTAAAAAGTAGATTACTTTTAAATGTTAATCAAAAAGTTTGGATCTCCTACCTTTTTTACTAGTGTGATTGGTATTATGAGGAGTCATGTTTTTAATTCAACAAAACTCCTTTCCTTTTTACTTTAATATTTTCATTTAATTATTGTTTTTAACTTAGAAAATTTTCTTGATTTAATTTTTAATAACTTAATCTTAGCACCATACCAATTAGCCATAGGAGCTGCACTAATACCGTGAATTAAAGTGCTCATCCAAACAGCATTGATGGCAACAATTAAAATTGAATGCCCATAATCACCTAAAATATCTTTAGAAATAATCAATGCAAAAAGTGCTGTTGCGAGACCTCTTGGACCAAAAAACCCCATAAAAACTCGCGTTAACGCTTTTGCTTTTGTACCGATCAATGAAAGATAAATAGCGAGTGGACGAACAATAAAGATACTTACCAAAATATATCCAGCGACCGGTAAAGTTAAATGCTCTATAGCAGAGGGTAATAACCCTAAGCCAATAATTACAAAAGAAGTCCATATTAATATTTGCCCTTCACTTTCAGTAAATTGATAAATGAATCGACAATGTCCTTTGACAATATGTCCAAATGCTAAGCCAGCAATAAAAGCGGAAATAAAGCCATTCCCTCCCAATAAACTAGCCATTAAATATGATGTTCCCGTAAGCGCTAAAACACCAATTCCTTCATATACACTTGACGAGATATTTTTTGACTCTACATATAAAAATAAGCGCCCACTAGACCACCCCATTAATGCTCCAACCAATATCCCCACAAATATTTGGCTAAATCCAAAAACTAACCATGACATTTCATTTTTTTCAGGTCCTGCATTCATGGCTACGATGCTGGCAAAAAAGAGAATAATGGGTAATGCAAGCCCATCATTTAAACCACTTTCAACTGATAAGCTTTGTCTCTCGTTAATAGGAACACTCTCGTTGCTAACAACAGCTTGCCCTAACGCAGCGTCAGTTGGTGCTAAAATGGCAGCAATTAAGGCTAACATTGGCCAAGGCCACTCAGGAAAAAATAAATAAGCGAAACCAGTACCAATTAAAATGCTCAATGGAAGGCCTATTAGTAACATTCTCAATGGCCAAGTATTTTGCCTTTTTAATCTACGTAGGTTTATTTGTGATGCATCTAAAAATAATAATACAACTAATGATACCTCTGCGATTAAGTACACTGTTTCATGTGCATTGCCAATATTAATCAGCTCAAATTGAGAAATAATAAAGCCCATACTTAAAAATACCATTGGCGCAGTAATAATCGTCGTTGATAGCTTTTTTGCTAACATAGAGTAAGCACTAACTGAAAAAAGAAGAATAAGTAATCCTATTTCCATTAGAAATCCTTTTCGGCTGATTTGATATATTTTGTAAATTAATACTAATCACACTAATTAATTAATCTACTTTACTGGTTAAAATAGCTTATTTTTTTGTTGTAAATTGCGTAAAGAAACCAATCATTAAAAAGTTAACCTCTTTTAGTTAACTCTCGACAGACGATTAACTAAGTTAATCTTCGAAAGGCTTTAAACTAAGTCATTTTTTCCTGTGTAAAATTTAAATAACTTACTTAATGTAGTTGGTATAAGGGGAGAATAAAAATAAGTTATTAAATTAATTTTTGTAATTAATATTTTATTTTAATTACTATTTTATTTTAATTACTATTTTATTTTAATTACAGATGTAACCGACGCTCTAATAAAATTTAAAAGTCGATTACATTTGATATTTATCTTATAAAATTAATTTATTGGTTATTTAGCTGCTCTATATTTAGCATCTAAGCCCAGTAACCTATCAACAGATAAGACTCCTGGTCCACGAGCAAAGATGACTAATAATGAAACAGCCCACCAAGAAGCAGGGTTAATCCAGTGGTCTAGCGTAGGGAAAACAGCAAGTTGAATAAACATTGTCATACCAATAAGACCGAATGCTGCGAATCTTGAAAAGAAACCGATAATCAATAATACTGGCAAGAGTACTTCTACAACACCTGCAATCACAGCTAACGATTCAATCATTTTTACCATAAATGAACCATCCACATAATCTAATGTTTGCGGATCACAAAGTTGTAAAGCACCTGCTCGAACGGGATCAGGACAAAAGAATTCATATTTAAATAGATCAAACTTATCAACATTAAATTGTAAGAAACCATCCCATTTGCTTAAGCCAGAATCGAGGAAAACTTTAGCAACCATAAAACGAAGGAAGAGTAATGCTAAAGGTTCTAGAAACTTTGACAGTTGCTCTCCCATTTGTATGTACAGCAGTTGCATTTTTTTAATTATATCCATATTGATTATTTCCTATTGTAATGTTGATTAATTAATACTTATTTCTAATAATTCATTTTGTAAGCAGGCTGTAAAAGCATCGCTAACTTCAAATTCTTCATCTACTGTTAATGCTGCGTCAAAAGCCTTACCTAGAGTGCTTCCCTCACCTTGTAGTGATTGCATAAGCTTAGTTTCTGCAATAGAAAGTAAACGAGCTTGCACAGCACCTTGCAAACGCCAAAACATAACACTGTTCATTGTAGGCGAACATTTTTCAACCGTATTATGATTTGTTTTTAAAGATATCCACTCCGAAAACGCTTCAGTACTCACTTCGACTAGTAAAACACTATCATTGAGCTTTACATTAAGTTCAGTCAGCTCAAATTCTTGTCCTATGAGTTCATTAACGTATTCTATCGTTAACGTTTCTTTTGAGTCTCCGCTCATCAAACTCATCAACCATGTATAATCCAAACGTGCAATATCAACTAACTTCAAATCTAAATTGAGAGTATTTATCAAAGATTTACTTGATTGAAGTGGCTCTTCTTCCTCAAGTTTAATTTTATTAATAAAATCAGTAATAAAGCTAGGAAAATCTAAACCATATCCTACCAGTGTGCCATGCTCTGGAGGAAAACGATCAACATAAGCTTTTGCTATCTTCTTAAAGTTATTATTACCCATTTTCTTTTCACACATAGGGTAATTGGCAATTAATGCATCCACACAACCTTTATAAAAGCCATTACGATATATAGCTAATCGTTTAATGTCTGATGGATTTTCACAAAAAACTTCGATAGCGCTTGGGTCACCACTCAGTAAGTACTTTGTAAAAGCCTCAATATATTGACTATCACTCATTAATTAGTCACTTTTTTATTAAGAGTAGATAAATTATTTTGTAACTGGCATTGATTCAAATAATGTTGTGCTGTTTTTCTCTCATTCATTAACTCATCAAATGATGGAATATTAGCATCTCTTTCAACAAGTACTGGTCGATGACCAAACAAGTTTAATGCTTCTTCTAATAAGTCCCATACCGGAGGGGCAACAGCTGCTGCATGGCTATCAATTAATAACGAGTCACCTAATGCGGGATCAGGGTCATGCCCTGCAATGTGAATCTCCCCAACAAGCTCAGCTGGAATCTGCTTTAGATAATTTAGTGCATCAACACCTGTATTTTTACTACTAATATATAAATTATTAATATCAATAAGTAATCCACAACCGCTTCGTTTAGCTGCTTCCACTAAAAATTGAGGCTCATCCATATCACTTATGAAGTCTAAATAGTTACTTGGGTTTTCAATTAAAATAGATCGGCCAATCCCAGATTGATAGCAATCAATACCATTAATTAAAGATTGAAGAGCATCTTGTGTACGAGGTAAAGGCATTAAATCTGCAAAGTACTTTCCGTTAGCTTTTGACCAAACTGCATGCTCAGAAACTAATGATGGTTGAAACTCATCGATCAAGGCTTTCACTCTTTTAGTGTGTGCAGGCATAACTTTAAGATCAGCCCCCAATGAACCACCAACACCATGAAAACTAATATTATAATTTTCACGAATAGCCCTTAAATAAGCTAGTCGAGGTCCACCTGCAACAAAATAATTTTCTGTATGCACTTCGAACCAAAGATTATTATCTGAAGCGCTGTTTTTAACCGGTAAAACTAAAATATCATCAAGATGTTCAGGCTTTAAACTTAGGCCAGCACCTAAATGCTCCCCGACAAGAAATTGCTGGGGAGAATGTAATGAATTAACCTTCAAGAGAACCTTGCCCATTAGGTGTTACGATTGATTCACACACACCCTTAGGTGCATATGTCCATGCATTTTCTTGAAAATCTGCAGTTGAAGTACCTTCACAACTAGTACCTGCACCAGCTTTACAGTCATTCTCACCAGCTAAAGCAATACCGTAGCATTTATCTTTACGGCCACTCACTTTTTCACCAGCAACCCAACCTTTAAACTGCTCTTGTACTTTAGGTGAAGCACCTTCTGCGATGGTTAATTGGCTGTTTGGACCTGCCATTGCAGCTGAGCTTAAGATTGCTGTTGATGCGCCAACTAATAAAGCTTTAGTTAAGTTTACTTTTTTCATATGTATGCTCCTGATTAAAATAGTTGCTTGTTTTATCTGTGATTATTAATAAATATATTAAATAACGCCCACAATCCCTAAACAAGTACAATAAGGAATAAGCGATATCGCCGTTTTTGTAACTTACTAGACCTACTCCCTCTATAATAAATTTCAAATAACTCAAATATTTTGTAAATGAGCTGCAAAAAAACTAAAAACCTTAAAATACAAAAATTAAAAAATAAAAGGTAAATCAAAAAAGTCATATTAATGACTTTAAAACATCCCATAGAGGTATAGATCTAAGTGCATGAGTCATTCGTTAACTCGGACACCAGAAAAGGCATCGCATAATGCCAATAGCGAGTCTTTATTGAATATTATACCAATCACACTAATTAACTGATCTATTTTACTTGCTAAAATAACTTATTTCTTCGTTGTAATTTTCGCAAATAGAACAACTATTTAACTCAAATTACGCCTTAAACTAAGTCATTTTTTCTGCGTAAAATTTAGATCACTTATTTAATATAATTGGTATTACAACGTAATATTGGTTCTCAACCCGCAGAGCAAATCTCGAGGTAACCATCTTCGTTGTTATAACGCTTCACCTATTAGATATTTATCTTTAGGCCTAGACTTTATTTACCTCTCGACTTACTGATTTTTACGGCTTGAATAGTGACGGGTATACTTATTCTTTTAACACAAGAATAGGTGAATTAATTACAAACAAACTTAACTTTAAAAGTTATAATAATGAATTAAATTAATAAAAAAATGGGACATCCATACACTTTATTAATTTAATTCATGATAAGCAATTAATATGATTAATATTCAACAATCAGATGTCCCGAAGTTTTATCTTCTTAAAACAGAGAATGATGTGACGCATCCATGTTGAACAAGGAGCGTTCGTAAAGCTTGGGTTATTAAAAAGGCTTAAGGCAAGATGCCCAGCGTATTCAAGGTTTTTTTGTACAATGGGAGTTATAAAAAAAGAACGTAAAAACGTTCTTTTTAATATGCTATTAATGTACAAGCAATTGGAAATCATACTTTAATTAAATAATAGAACAAATGACTCCCATTGGTTATTTAAAAGTAACCTACTTTTTAGTCGCTCTTAACATCCAAGCTGTTTTTTCATGTATACGCATACGGTCAGATACAAGTGCAGCTGTTGATTCATCATCAGCGTCTTGTGCTACTTTTAGCACCTCACGAGATGTTTTAATCACTTGCTCATGTGCTTTAGTTAATAGTTCAACCATTTCTGATGAACTTGGAACACCATCAACTTCTTTAATAGAGCTTAGTTTTGCAAATTCTTTGTAAGTACCTGGCGCTGGTACATCGAGGGTTCTGATACGTTCAGCAATATCATCAACAGCGGTCGCTAACTCAGTGTAATGCTCTTCAAACATCAAATGCAATTCACGGAACTGTAAACCTGTTACATTCCAATGGAAGTTATGCGTTTGTAAATATAAGGTATAAGAATCAGCTAATAATTTTTTCAAACCTTCTGAGATTGCTGTTCTGTTTTCTTTACTAATACCAATATCTATATCTGTCATTTTATTTCCTCATGTTTAAAATTTGGTAAATGAAGCACTAAATCAAAGTCATCAAAGTTGCTTAATAGGTGGATGATTAAAAACACCAAAGCAATCATTATTGCCAACTTTATTGCCTTACCCTTTGGTCGGAAACAATTTATTCAGTAAATTCATTTATTATATTAATTGGAACATATTTTATGGTGACGCATATTATTCACCGGCATTTTTATATTAAAAACACCTTAAAATGTAGAGAAACTTGCTTACAGTAAAAAATAATAACACTTGTATCACAACTAATATTTAGTCGTAATTAACAAGGTCTATAAACATATCTCTATGTTCACTTTACGCGCATGTGCAACAAAATGAAAGTGTTGGAAGCTGATAATTTTATTGTTTTTATTGTTTTTTTATTAACAAAAAATCAGCGAACTGTTCATGATACAAATAATAACTATAGCCTCTATAAATATTGATAATGTGCTTTTAAAATAAGTACCTAGATTACAATTTAGCATCATAAAATGGCATAAAAATTATAATAATGGGCTGAATAAATATAATAACCCTTCCAAAAAACGTTTAACGAAAGATCGTTGACTCCACTGTTCAAGAGTTAATTGTTTAGATGCTAAAGTATAGTGCATTTGTGTTCTTAATAACTCACCAGCAAAACACTCGTTATCGATCAACATCGTCATTTCAAAGTTTAGCCAAAAGCTACGTTGGTCTAAATTAACCGTCCCTACTAATGCTAACTTTTCATCAATCACGATACTCTTAGTATGTAAAAGACCACCATGAAATTGATGAATCTCCACCCCTACTTTTAATAAGTCTTCAAAAAATGCGCGCGATGCATACTTAGCCATAATCGAATCATTTTTAGCAGGCAAAATAATTTTTACATTAACTCCTCGCATTGCTGCTACCTGTAAAGCCGTGAGTAAACTCTCATCAGGAATAAAGTAAGGAGAAGTTAGAACTAAGCTATATTTGGCTTCATAAATAGCTGTTAACAACACTTGATGTATGCCTACTTTCCCAAACTCAGGGCCAGAAGGAATTAATTGTGCATTCTCGCTACCAACGAGACAAAACAGATCTTTGTTCGCCTCAGGTAACATCAGCTTTTCACCTGTTTCTAAACTCCAATCCCATAAAAACAAGCCTTGCATATGTTGAACGATAGGTCCTTCACAACGAACCATGACATCGATCCACTGCCCTATATTTTTTTCAACTTTAAAAAAAGCGGGGTCCACTAAATTCATACTGCCTGTATAAGCAATATGCTCATCAATACAAACAAGTTTACGATGCAGCCGTAAATCTTGTCGTTGAAAGATTAACCTAAAAGCACCTACAGGTAGAGCTTCAACCACATCAACACCGGCTGCTCGCAGTTGCCCTGGTAATTTAGAGGTCAAAAAGCGATGACTACCTACAGAGTCTAGTAATAATTTACAATTAACCCCCCTATAAGCAGCCAGTTTTAACTCTTCCAACAAAGGGTCAACTAACCCACCTTGCTCACAAATATAAAACATCAAATAACAATGGCTTTTTGCGGCTTTTATCTCTTCTATAAGCTTCAGCAGTATTTCATCTGTAGAGGTGAGTAACGTATGTTTATTCCCCATTACCATTGGCATATTAGTGTAGGATTCGACGAAGGCTTGCATAGCATGTGCATTTTCACTGACTTGCTCTTTATCCTGCCGATAGGTTACCGCCTCCTCTTTTAACCAACGTAAAAAAGCACCGGAAAATAATTTCCTTTGTTTACTGCGTTTAGCCCCTAAATTAAGCTCTCCAAAAATAAGGTAGCCAATCATCCCAGCTAATGGAATGGCATAAATAAGAAACAGCCAAGCAAGTGAAACCCCAATTGCTTTTCGTTTTATAATCACTCGTAATGTAATTAATGTTAAAAAAGTAAAATATAGCGTAGCAGAAACGGCGATATAAATTTCACTTTCTAACCAAGACATGTTTAACCAAGTCTGTTGCATAGTGTTCCTAAACCAATGAGTTAAATAAAAATAACGGAATATACTTAAAAATATCAGGATTATACAGGGAAGTGAATCAGAGGTATGTTAATCACCCTTTTTAATTGGCATTAACATCGGTATTTAGACTATAAACATAGCTCAGTTATGAGCGGAGTATCGATAATATAAAATAAATTTCTAAAATAAAGATTTGTAAAATAAAGGGGAGCAATGTGCTCCCCTTTGATCAGTTAATTAATTAACCTAACTGTTTACGTACATTTCGGAACATACGCATCCATGGACTGTCTTCTTTCCACTCATCTGGGTGCCAAGAGTTAGCGACTGTTCTAAATACACGCTCAGGGTGAGGCATCATAATAGTGACACGACCATCCTTAGACGTTAGACCAGTAATACCGTTTGGCGAACCATTTGGATTAGATGGGTAAGCTTCAGTGTTGTTACCGTAGTTATCGATAAAGCGTAATGCAACTGAACCACTTGCTTCAATAGCAGCAAGGTGTGAGCTGTCTTTCACTTCTACACGACCTTCACCATGAGAAACGGCGATAGGCATTTGTGAACCGGCCATGTCATTTAAGAATAACGAGTTAGATTTTTGTACTTCTACTAAGCTGAAACGTGCTTCAAAACGCTCAGAGTTGTTACGTACAAAACGCGGCCATAAATCAGAACCTGGAATTAACTCGTTTAGGTTTGATAACATCTGACAACCGTTACATACACCTAATGCAAATGAGTTTTCACGCTCAAAGAAAGTTTGGAACTGGTTACGCGCTTGTTCGTTGAACAAGATAGACTTAGCCCAACCTTCACCAGCACCTAGTACGTCACCGTAAGAGAAGCCACCACAAGCAACTAAACCAGCAAAGTTATCTAGTTGTACGTTACCTGATAAGATATCACTCATATGTACATCAATCGCAGCAAAACCAGCACGATTAAAGGCAGCTGCCATCTCTTGTTGCGAGTTAACACCTTGCTCACGCAAAATAGCCATACGTGGCTTAACGCCTTTCGCAATATAAGGTGCAGCAACATCTTCATTGATATCAAACGTTAATTTAGTTGATAGACCTGGATCTTTATCATCTAATTTAAGGTCAAACTCTTGTTGTGCACATTCTGAGTTATCACGTAATGATTGCATTTTCAGTGTTGTTTCAGCCCAAATACCACGGAATTCAGAACGTTTAGCTGTTAATACTTCAACACCATCACGTAAGAACTCAATTTGGTCAGTACTATTGATTGAACCAATCACTAACGAGTTAGATGATAAACCGTGTCCAGCTAAGGTATTCAATACAGCTTCTTTATCTTCACGTTTAACTTGAATCACAGCACCTAGCTCTTCCGAGTACAATGCAGAGAAATCATCGTTACCAACTTGGTCAAGTTTAACAGTTACGCCACAGTGCCCAGCAAAGGCCATTTCTGTAATAGTTGAGAATAAACCGCCATCACTTCTATCGTGGTAAGCTAATAATTTCTTATCAGCTAGTAAACTTTGTACTGAGTTAAAGAAGCCTTTTAGTAATTCAGGGCTATCTAAGTCTGGTGTTGTTTCACCTAGTTGTTTGTATACTTGTGCAAGTGATGAACCACCTAAACGGTTTTTACCATTACCTAAATCGATTAGGATCAGGTCAGTATCACCTTGGTCTGTACGTAATTGTGGTGTTACTGTCTTACGAATATCACGAACAGCACCAAATGCAGTAATGATTAATGATAATGGTGAAGTCACCTCTTTATCACTACCATCTTCTTCCTGCCAACGTGTTTTCATTGACATTGAGTCTTTACCAACAGGAATCGTTAGTTCCAGTTCAGGACATAACTCTTCACCTACGGCTTTAACAGCTTCATATAAACCCGCATCTTCACCTGGGTGGCCCGTTGCAGACATCCAGTTAGCAGACAGTTTAATACGTTTGAAATCACCAATATCAGAACAAGCAATATTAGTAATTGACTCAGCCACTGCTAAACGAGCAGATGCACCAAAGTTAAGTAATGCAACTGGTGTACGCTCACCTAATGCCATCGACTCACCAAAGTAAGTATCGTAGCTTGCTGCTGTTACCGCACAATCGGCAACAGGCACTTGCCAAGGGCCAACCATTTGGTCACGAGCAACTAAGCCCGTTACCGTGCGGTCACCGATAGTGATTAAGAAAGTTTTTTCTGCGATTGACGGTAAACGTAATAAACGCTCTGCCGCTTCTTTCACACTTGCACCAGATAAGTCTAACGCTTTACCTTTAGCTGTTTGTGATTGAACATCACGGTGCATTTTAGGCGCTTTACCTAATAACACTTCAAGTGGCATATCAATCGGTTTGTTATCAAACTCTGGATCGTTTAGCGTTAAGTGCAACTCTTCAGTTGCAGTACCAATTACAGCGTATTGCGCACGCTCACGTTTACAAATTGCTTCAAAGGTTGCTAAGTTTTCAGGCTTAACTGCCATTACGTAACGTTCTTGAGATTCATTACACCAGATTTCATGTGGTGCCATGCTCTTCTCATCATTTGGAATAGCGCGTAAATCGAATACACCACCACGGCCGCCATCATCCACTAGCTCAGGCATTGCATTAGATAAACCACCTGCGCCTACATCATGAATAAATTGAATTGGGTTATCTTCACCCATCTGCCAACAACGGTCAATCACTTCCTGACAACGACGTTCCATTTCTGGGTTTTCACGTTGTACTGATGCAAAGTCTAAGTTTTCTGAAGAAGCACCAGAGTCCATTGAAGAGGCAGCACCACCACCTAAACCAATGTTCATTGCAGGACCACCTAACACGATTAATTTCGCGCCAACTGGGATATCTTTTTTCTGTACATGTTCACGGCGGATATTACCTAAACCACCTGCTAGCATAATAGGTTTGTGGTAACCACGGATTTCATTACCGTTATGGCTATCTACTTTTTCTTCATAAGTACGGAAGTAACCTAAAATATTAGGACGACCAAACTCATTATTGAATGCAGCGCCACCTAACGGTGCTTCTAACATAATATCTAACGCAGAAACGATACGGCTTGGCTTACCGAAATCTGTTTCCCATGCTTGTTCAAAACTTGGAATACGTAAGTTAGATACAGAGAAGCCCACTAAACCCGCTTTAGGTTTTGAACCAATCCCCGTTGCGCCTTCATCACGAATTTCACCACCAGAACCTGTCGCTGCACCTGGGAATGGCGAGATAGCTGTTGGATGGTTATGAGTTTCAACTTTCATTAAGATATCGATATCTTCATGGTGGTAACCAAACTCACGGTCATCAACGCTTGGGAAGAAACGCCCAGCTTGGTAACCTTCCATTACCGCTGCATTATCTTTATAAGCAGACAATACATGTTCAGGGTGTAATTCGTGGGTATTACGAATCATTTTAAATAATGATTTAGGCTGTTTTTGACCATCGATAGTCCAATCAGCATTAAATATTTTATGACGACAATGCTCAGAGTTTGCCTGTGCAAACATCATTAATTCGATATCGTTAGGATTACGTTCTAACTTAATAAAGTTTTCTACTAGGTAATCGATTTCGTCATCAGCAAGTGCTAAACCTAAGTTCACATTCGCAACTTCTAATGCGCTACGGCCTTCACCTAACACATCAACACTGGTCATTTTGCCTGGCGTACCCTGTACAAATAAGGTCGCAGCGTCTTCCAACGAAGTTAACACGACTTCCATCATGCGATCATGCAACAAGTCTGTTAACGCTTGAATTTGTTGTTCATTTAACTCTGTTTTAGTTTCAACGTAATAAGCGATACCTCGCTCTAAACGTTTTACTTTGGTAAGACCACAGTTCTTAGCAATGTCCGTTGCTTTTGAAGACCAAGGCGAAATAGTGCCTGGGCGTGGTGTAACAAATAACAGAGTGCCCACTGGGTCATGCTCTGCAATTTTAGGTCCGTAAGTTAATAGCTTTTGTAGAACAGCTAACTCTTGGTCATTTAAAGAATCAGATAGATCTGCAGCATGCATAAATTCAGCATAAATGCCTGTCACAGGTAAATCTAATGCTTCACAGTTTTTCAACAACTGATTAACACGAAATGTCGATAAGGCAGGTGCCCCTCGCAAAATTTCCATAGGTTATTACTCTCGTTGGATAATTAAATGAACTTGGGTTTAGTGCTATATTATAAAAGAAAAGCATTTTTTATTAAATAGAAACACTCTATAGTCTGACTCAAATACAAAGATAAATTACTAAATAAACGGAAATTTAAATTAAGATAGCCGTATAACTTACAGGATCAATGTACATATTTATGATTAAACCATTTTTTTCAGCCTTCTCAATGGCACCGATAAAGTACATTCTCAGCATAATAAGCATATTATTGTTAATGGCGTGTAACCCGAGTGGAGAATCTTCAGATTTAAAAAAATTGCAAGACAAAAAAGCAATTGTCATGGGGACCATTAATAGCTCATTAACTTATAGCTATGATGGGGAACATTACAGCGGATTAGATTATGAATTAGGCAAAAAATTTGCGACTTACCTGAACTTAGATTTTACCGTTAAAGAGTTTGATAGTATTGAACGACTGATACAAGCGCTGGACAATAAAAGTATTGATTTTGCTGGCGCAGGTTTAACACTCACGCCTAAACGTGCAGAGAAATACCGTAGCTCACCGCCCTATTACCACCTAACACAAACGCTTGTTTATCGAAAAGGTAATTTTAGGCCTAAAAGCTTAGCAGAGGTGAATGCGCCTATTTATGTATTAAAAAGCAGTAGCCATGAAGAAACCATTAAATCATTACAAATCACTTTTCCAAATTTACAGATTATTGTCTTAGAAAATGAAGATCAAGAATCCTTATTACAAAAAATAGCAGAGGAAGAGATCAAGTTTGCTATTGTCGATAGCACCACATTAGCGCAAAGCCAGCGTTATTATCCTTTATTAGCAGAAGCCCTTGCCATTAAAGAAAAGCAGCCTGTTGCTTGGTTAATGCCTAAAATCAAAAATGACTCTTTATATGCAGCCATGATTGAGTTTATGGGAGAGCAGTATGAATCAAATACTATCACCAAACTAGAAGACAAATATTTTGGACATATCAGTGAATTTGATTTTGTTGATACACGCGCTTTTCTAAACCGCATTGAAAGCAGATTACCTAAATACGAAGCGTTATTTAAAAAATATGCCACTGATAATATCCCTTGGTTATTATTAGCTTCAATTAGTTATCAAGAGTCTCACTGGGATCCTAATGCAGTCTCTCCAACGGGTGTAAGAGGCATGATGATGTTAACGCTCGACACCGCAAAATTTGTTGGTATCAAAAATAGACGAAATGCCGAGCAGAGTATTCAAGGTGGTGCAAAGTATCTTTCTCAATTAATTAATCGCGTACCCGATAGCATTCCTGAAGATGAAAAAATATGGTTTGCTTTAGCCTCTTATAATATTGGTTTAGGCCATGTATTAGATGTAAGACGTTTGGCGACTATGCGCGGTCAAAACCCTGATTCATGGGTAGATGTTAAAGAAAATCTACCTTTATTGCATCAACGACAATGGTATACAAAAACACGCTATGGTTATGCTCGTGGGTTAGAGGCTAAACATTACGTTGATAACATAAGAGAATACTTAAAAACACTAACTTGGCATGAGCAAGAAAAAATAAAAGCCGCAGAGAAAGCGAAAAAAGAAAAAGAAGAAAAGAGACTTGCCGCAATTGAACTAGAAAAGCAGCTAGAGAGTGAAGTCGAATCTGAACAAAAAGCCAAAAAAGCAAAATTAGTTGAACTTGAATTAGAAAAACAAGCAAAAGCAGCTAATCAAGCATTAATAACATTAGAAAAACAAACAAAGGCAGAGTTAGATAAAAATAGTATTGAACTTAATAGCTCTGTTGTTGAATTAGAAAAACAAACTGAAGAAGCAAAAAACGCTGCTGTTGAATTAAAAAAACAAGTTGAAGCCGAAGCCGCACAAAAAATTAAAGAAATAGATAACAGAGTTATTGATTTAGAAAAGCAAGTGGAAGAAGCAAAGTTAAGTGCAAGCCAATTAGCACAACAAGCTCAAGCAGAGGCTCAACAAAAAATAGAAGCTGCACAGGCATTAGCACTTGAACTAGAAAAAAAAGCAGAAGACGCTCGACTCAATACTATCGAACTTGAAGAGCAAGCTAAAATAGAAGTCGCTGAAGCAGAACAGAAAAGGCTCGCAGAAATAGAAGAAGAAAAACAGAAAGTGCTCGAACAACAGAAACAAGCACAAGAAAAACAACAAACAGAAGAATTGGAAAAACAGAAAGCGCTCGAGCAGCAAAAACAAGAACAATAAAAACAACAAACAGAAGAATTGGAAACACAAGAAAAACAGAAACAACAAGATATAGAGCTAGAAAAAAAAATGAAAGCAAAACAGCAAGCTATTTCAGCAGCCTAATAAACACCAGCAACTACTATTTTAATATAGAGTATCCTTATAGCGCTCTTTTTTAACTAAAGAGCGCCAACCCATAGCTAAAACAAATTAAACCTAAAATATAAATCGATTATACCGTAAGCGTCTAGCAAACCACACCTATTTTTTGAAATTCCATGGTAACAGGCGGT